>CADBUA010000500.1 GCA_902797665.1 uncultured Lachnospiraceae bacterium
TACAGTTGATGATCCACTTGCAGAACTGGATGCCGCTGCGCTTGATGATCCGCTAACAGATCCGGATGCCGCTGCGCTTGATGATCCACTCACAGATCCGGTCGTCGCACCAGAAGATGGTATAGAAGTAGATGGTGCAGTCGGGGTATAGCCATAGGCCGAACCAGTACTATGTGTAACAGGCAATCCGCTGGGTAATCCATTTATGAGCTGATGTCCACTTGCATACTGACTATATCCTGTATATCCATACTGAGTCCCATTGCCTGTATACCTATACTGATTCCCGTAGCCTGTATTTCCATACTGGGTCCCATTGCTTGTCCCATTCCAATTCCCGGTTGTGGTTGTAGTTGTTGTACTTCCTCCCCCCGTTCCAGATACATGGCTCTGGTGGCTTGAATGAGACTCATGGCTCTGGTGGCTTTGGTGTGAGCTATGTGCCGCAAGCATATCGCTGGCCAAAACGACACTCATAACCAGCATCAGAGATCCCACCATCAGAACTTTACTGCGTGGAATATTTCCTTCTTCATCATAGAGAAAGTTCTCAATCGTCTCTTCAAAGTGTGGAAAAATCACTTTTTCTTTCATATTCATCGCTCCTTGTTGTTGATTTTGCTCTAATTATGCAATGGTTTTTTATCAAAATAAAATTCATCATATACCTATCATCTTTTGCATCGTGTAATACTTTTATTCCGAATAGAATAATGCAAATCGTTTTCTTTTCCCTTATCCTAACATCTTCTGTTCTGATATATCTTTTCCCTATTCTTCAATCCATCGCTTAAAAAGTTCTAACTCCCCCTCTCTATTCTCCCGGATATATTCAAAAAGCATTTTCATGGTTCCATAGTGAAGAGCGCATTTGTATCCATGTGAACTTTGAGGAATGATGTTCTGCTCCATCTTATACGTGACGATCGGACACACCCCGCAATAAGGCTGAAACACACAGGTCTCGCACCCCGGCAGACACTCAACAATCGATGCGGATATCAAAGTCCTGCAGACAGGGCTTGTCATCAGCATATCATAATCATCGTCTACATCCCCAAGACAAAAAGATCTGTCTCCGGACTCCGAAATCATTCTGCCTTCATCGCAGGTATAGATGCTCCCATCATAATAATAAGCCATCTGACCAATCGCTCCACCACAGGGGGAACGCAATTCCATGTAGTTCTCTGCATAATGTCTGAGTATCTTTTTCAGGAAATACACGGAGAAAAGCTCCCTGAAAAAAACGCCCCTTTTGTTCAGCTCCAGAATGTAGCGGAAAGCCTCTCGGTAGAAGACCAGATACTCGTCAATACTGTAACCGATCTTCTCCCAATCATTTGCTGCCATCCCCAGCGGTGTGAGCGGCCTCAGAAAAATCTCATGCATCCCATTTTCAAGATAGGCATCAATGATCTCCCTCGGATGCTCCAATGAATACCGCGTCGTGGTCTCAATCGCGCCAGAGAAGATTCCCGCCTCCCTGAGCTTCCGGATCCCAAAAGTCACCACATCATAGCTGCTTCCACCCTTCCGAATGATCCGATTTTTATCATGCAGAGCTTTCGGCCCATCGAGTGAAGTGGAGACATGAACCTGATGCTCTCTGAGAAAGCCGATTTTTTCCTCATCCAGGAGAATCAGATTCGACACCATGGTATAGAGAACATCACGCTTTCCTTTGGTCTTTTCGCTGTATAAAACAATCTCTCGGACTATGTCAAAGTTCAGGAGAGGCTCACCTCCCTGAAACTCAAAGGTCAATGACCTGGAAGGAGACTGAAAAGCCAAATCTACCGCTTTTTTCCCTGTCTCTGCACACATAAAGCCGCTCATTTTTGATGCTCTGTCCTGAGCCTGGCAATAGACACATGCCATGTTGCAGACGTTGGTCATGACGAATATGTGGAGGGAAGTTGAAGAAAACAGATATCCCTTCATGTCCCTCAAAAAGTCTGGGAGATCACTTTTCAAAAGTGCCTCCTCCCGACTCATGAAAAAAAGCTTCTTCTTCAGTTTTTCCCTGAGTTCTTGCTGTTTCTGAATCTCCCCATCGCCCAGAGACGCTGTGTCCTCCATCCCTTTCGACGACTTTTCTGCCTCGAGAACAAAGGTCTTGAACTGATTGTCCGTCAAGAAGGCAAATCTGCCAAAATCATTTGTGATCAGGATGCAATCCTGATGAAATCGTTCAAAGTTAAAGTAATTGAGCATCATCGTTCTCCCAGATGTACCGGATGGACAAGCGGCTTCGCAGTCTTGATCGTACTTTCGAAGATCCCTCCACACTTGTCATGGACATCACACGTGCCGCATTCTTTCTCATAGCGGACCTTGTAGCTGGAGATTGATCTTCTGCAGATCATCCAGTAGCCCCTGTCCACACAGCACAAAGGAAAGTTATATAATTCCACGCGAATGCCATTTCGCAAAAGATGGTTTATGGCGCTGCGGCTGTGTTGAAAAGAGGATTCCGGATCAATGTATACGAGCTCTCTGTTCTTTACACAATTTCCCCTCACCTCCAGACTGATAAAGGTTACCTGAGTGAGTTCCGGAAAACGCATCGTTAAAAATTCTGCAATCTTCAAAAGATCATCCTGATTCATCTTCGAGACAACAATTCGAATCTCAACTGAAACATTCCTGGCGCACAGATTCCTGATCCCCCGAATCGTCTGATCATAACTCCCCTCCGCTCTGGTAACTGCGTCATGGATGGACGCCTCCGAACCATGAAGTGGGACTCCCACCAAAAAACGGGGTGGATAGACAGCCAAAAACTGGTCGAGGAACTTTCCTGAGGAAAAGGATCTTCCGTTTGTCAGAAGCTGTGCTTCCGCCTTCGGAAACCTCTGGGCAAGACGGGCCATCGTGCGCAGGAACAGCTCAAACTGGAGGGTCGGCTCTCCCCCTGTGACGGCATAATGGTGAATATCCTCCGGGAGCATCTCTATGAGCTCCCCCGTCGTCTGCCCGATGCCGCTGTAGTCCATCTGCCGTTCATAATCCGAACTTGGACACATCACACAATTCGAGTTACAGTTCCCTCCAAGAAATATCGTGACATCCTTCTCTGTATTATCATAAATCCTGCTACAGAGCCCATGTTCATTGATACTGATAATGTCGCCATCATGGAGCGTATCAAACCATTCCAAAAGCTGAGGCGGCAGGTCCAGGATCTTGCCATCCGTTGAAAAGCGGTAAAGATCCCCATCCATCACGATGTTTTCATGCCCTTCCAGAAGGGGAGTGTTCCGCTTTAGAACTGCCTGTCTGTATCCAAGTCTATATCCTTTCAAAAAATGCATCATAGCAAAAGTACCCCTATCACGAGAAACAAAGCTGTACCAACCGCGATAAAGAAGGCAAAGGGTATTTTGCGGACGATCATCACGGTACTCTTCCCGGTCTTTGATTTTTCCCACCTTCTGACTGCGTCCGCTTCAGCTTCCGTCAAACGGGCTCCAAGGTCCTCGCTCACGTTCACCGGAAGCCCTTTTACCCTGGAAGCTCGAAACCCAAGAACACACATAGAGGAAAGGATCATCTTTGCTTTGACCGATGAGGTAGGAATCTCCAGATAATTGTATTTCTCTGAAACTACCCTCAGCAGGAATACGACAATCACTGTCAACCATGGTTTGAGGTCCAGGAGGCTGGCAGAAATACTGAGAGGCGAGACTCCAAACACCAGAATAATAATAATCCACTCAGCAACTGTAATGCTCAGAACCAGCTCTTTTTTTGTCTTCCCCGTCAGTCGGTTTATTGCCAGAATCGCGATGAAATCTATCATACCAGGAAAGAGGATTCCTGACAGATGCATCTTTTCCATCACAAGAGCAAGAAGCAGATTGATCAGGTAGATTATCCCGACAAAGAACAAGTATCGGCTCAGAAGATCCCAGATCCTGATATTCTGCCAGGATACCTTCATTCGCTCCCGGTCCCTGATTGTCAAGTAGACAGATTCCCCTGTCTCATAGAGAAAAGCAGCGGAAAACATGATCATAAAGATCAAAAATCCAGGGACCGGCCCCAGATCCATCCCTGTGTAGATTTCAGCCGGAATTCCAAGCGCGATCGTGACAAACAATTTGCAGTCCCCTCCCGCCCAGATCTTCCACGCATACATCAGCAGGGAGATCATCGCGACTCCAGCCAGATTGACCAGAAACAACAAGATATACTCTCTCGCAAAAAAGCCGTAGTATATCATATCCAGTCCCAAAAATCCCACAAGAAACGGTTTCAGGGTTCGATTTCGAATTAATCCCTCTCTCAGATCCTCCATTGATGTCAGGACACACAGGATCAGAACCAGAAACACTAGGATCCAGCCCGCTGCTACCATTTATTTGTCTCCCGATTCATGCCTTCGATCATGTAATTGTCAAACTCATGGATGATCAGATCCAGTTCCTCCCCAGCCTTGAAGACACAGACCGTCGCTTCTCCGTCGTCCTGAATGGCAATCTGGCAGATTCCCCGATAAGCAATAGCCGCTCTTTTTATCATATCAGGATCATATAGTCCCTTCTGATACAACACCGTTCGCTCAATCATGTTGAAACCAGTCCTTCAAAATCTCTTCCAGACGAACATCATCATCTGTCTCTTTATCAGAATCTCCCGCTGGATCAAATTGATTCTCCTCGTCCACAATCGTCGATGCCATGGCTCTCGCCATAAGTAGCTGCCGAATGTTTCGGGTTTTATTTGCTACAAGCAGCCGAACAGTCTGCGAGAGCAACTCATTCTCAAAAGTGCGAGAGATGTCCTCCTCTGATGTATCATCCTTTGGTGTGATCTCCACATGATACTGCCCCTCAAACTGAGACAGATGAAAATAGAAGGCGTTCAGCCTCCCATAACATGCTTTCAGCAAAGCCTCCTTTGGATACATCTCTGCATCTAGTATCAACTCCATATAGCTCCTCCTGAAGGGTTCAGTTTCTTAAAAATACGCTTTCCTGCAATGAATCTCCCTTCCAGTTCTATACCGATAAGCATTCCGATTTGCCAAGTGCTTCTACGGCATCTGCCCGCTCATGCTACTTTTCGCAGATTCTCTCTTGCGGTTATATCCCCTTCCCTCCAAATTCACCCAGAACAAGATCAAAAGCCCGAATCTGACTGGAATCGCCGCACCAAAGAGGGGGCAGCGACAGGTATGAAACAATATTTTATTCTGTCCTCTTCAAGCAAAATCGAATTTATACTTTTTATAGCATTTTTCCCATAATCAGGCAAGGCAGTCGATATCTTCACTGTATGGCATAAATAGTTATAGGAAAACAAAATATTAATATTGTTTCAATAAATGATAGCAGGCTCAGATGTCTTCATAACTTCCATCCTTCATCCGAAAGCACCCAGGGATCGTGCCAAGATGCTGAAAACCTCAACATTCATAAAGATGCCTGGCGTTAGTATTCGATACTAGCACAGCATTGATCTGAAGAATCCGAAATCCTCTTTCTTCCCTTTCCAGACAATCCTTGACCAGTGCTACTCCGATGTGGAGGTCCCTTACATCCCGTAAAATAGTATAGCTCGCATTGCCGATATTGTTCGGATGCAGAATATACAGTCCGAGTATTGCCCCCCTCACTAATCCGCTGCCATCGCAGAGTAGGTCTGCTAGACCCTTCCAGTATGCTCTGCTGCTGTGCTATATCCTCTACTATGCTGTCCACTTTGGCAGTGATCAAATGCATTACCCTACACTCTGCGATGTAATGGTCTGACCGGCTGAATCTGTCTGGATCATACGCTAGGACACCCTTTTCTCTTTAGCTTAGTCGGACGTGGATACGTGCCTTTTTCCTTGGAGTGCTTCTTTGTCAGTTTCAGAGAAAAGCTCCAAAGAAGATCCAGCGATGGGTCCGGAGGTTCTGGATCGCTGTATTTTTTTTCACTGGGCAATCGATATAACCGCTTCTTTCTCCCAGCATCTTCAGTTCATACATAATCCTCCCCCTGATTAACTATCGATGATTCCATTCATACAAAAATGCACATACCGCATGATGCTGACTCATAATGCATGAATCAGCATGGTACGATATGTGCATATATTTATTTAATGACTATAATTGTATTTATTATTTTATGATTAAATATCGATGATTATAATTATAGGCACGTTTATAAGTGTGATCGTGATTATATCCATTAAGTCTATTTATATTAATTTTAAATCTACATTTCCTTAAGTATTCTTACCTTCTGCCCGAGAGATATACTTCCACATGGTCAAAGTCCTCGTAGCTTGTCAGCTCCTCTCTCATCATATCTCCGGGTTTCAGCTCAGAATCGTCGTCCGTAAAGTAGCTGGAGTTCATATACACAAGTGAATTGTTCTGGAAGAAAAGGGCGTACGCTTCCACAAACTCTGCTGGAGCACTTCCGAGGTTACTGACCGAGACGATCGCCTTATTTCCGCTGACATTCATCTCATAGCTGAGATCCTGGAGCACCGATTCGTAGTTCTCCTCCACCTTCGCATTGATATCATCAGAGATACTGGAGATTGAGAGCCCTCCGACATCGAAATAAACAGTCAGGACGGATGTGCATCCAGGACCGACTGCGATCACCTCCCCGTAGGATGCACCTATGATGCTTCCTGCGCTATCATAGGCATAGGCACTGTCCGTTATCCTCAAAACTTCCCGAGAATTATTCTTCACAACCACGCAATGCATCACATCATCAAGGCTATTTTTATAGCTCAGAGGCTGGTACTCCACCTGATCTGCGTAAGAGACAATATCTTCTGCCTTCGTTGTCGAGCTGTTCTTTGTCCTCCGGCCTGTGAAAAACACTTGTACACAGTCATAATCTTCATAGGAAGACAGCTGTTTGGTGATGGCAGCCCCTGATTTCAGTTCATAATCATCATCCGTAAAATAGGCGGAATCTGAGTAGACAATCTGATCTCCCCGGAAAAACAGGCAGTAGGCTTCAACGAACTCTGCGGAAACATCTCCGCCATTATGAAGCGTGACAACGACAGTTTCGCCAGAATTATTGATCTCCGCCGTTAGATCCTCAAGAATAGAGGAATAGTAGGATTCCTCCTCTACTTTGAAAGCAGTCTCAAAGGAAGCGATATCCGTGATCCGCAGGTCACTGTAGTACTCCATCATGACAGAGATGCATCCCGGTCCAAGGACATCGAGCTCACTGTTGTTGACGCCTATGGGATTTCCAGATGCATCCATTGCCGTACTGGAGGATGAAACCTGTATCGAATTCTCCGTCAGATTCTCCACCACAAGAAAGCGAATCGTGTTGTTGATGCTATTCTCGTAGGAGTAGCTCAGGTAGGCGATCTCATCATTGACGATCTCAAACGCCCCATCAGGAGGTAGGTCCCCCGCTCCCCTGGATACTGACACCGAATTCCCGGTTTTTTTCTCCCCAGGGGAAGAAGACTGGATCCCGTCCGATGGAAGATCCTTCTGTGCCTTTCCAGCTTCATCTTCAAGATCACTAAAGATTCCAGGGATATCTGAGATTCTCATCCCAGCTGTCGCTTCGGTGGAAGGATCCGAAGGGCTCTCCTCCTTTCCTTGCCCTGCCTCAGTCATGCCCTCACCGGTGTCCTCTTCTAAGGTATTCTCTTCTCCGGACTCCTCTTCCCCAGCACTCAAAAGGGCTTCATATGTGGCTTGATCTACATCTCCGGTTGGGGCCATGCCGAGGGATACCTGGAAAGCAATTACTGCATTCCGAGTTGGAATATCATATTCTCCATTCGGAATTGCACTCAAAAAGCCTTTCGCCAAAAGCGCATCCTGCACTTCCAATACCCGATCTCCGGAACTGCCCACGGTCAGATCCTCAAACATATCTCCATCATCCGGAGCTTTGCCCAGAAGTGCCTCATACGTCTCGGCATCGACGATCCCAGTCGGGGTCATGCCGTTAATGACCTGGAAAGCAAGCACCGCATTCTGTGTGTCGGTATCATAGTCGCCTCCAGACTCAGCGACAAAGAGCCCCTGATCTTTCAAGGCATTCTGGATGTCAATGACCTGGTCTCCCGTGCTTCCCTTCTGCAGGGGAATATACTCCGCCCAAGCGTTCATCACCAGAACTATGCTGAAGAGCATCATTGTAGAGATCATTGCAAGGATCGATGCAGCTGTTTTATGTCTATTCTTCATATCTCCCTCCAATTGATAATACGCTTTTGATACATTCCTCTATGTCTTCCTACATCGTCTGCAGCAAACCAAAAATATTTATACATCTTGATCTGAGGCGCTTAAATTTTGAACTCTATAGCTCACAGACCAATCATGCAGAAAGCTTCAGGTTTTCTACTTCCGATCGTTCGTTTCTCAGGCGACTATTCCATAATCTGGATAGGGCATGCTTTCTGAACCTCCGCCAGTACATTGAAGATCTGGTGGGTTTGCCTGAGTTCACCTGGCTTTACCTGTTTTCACCTGGTTTACCTGGTTTTACCTATGAGTACTCGGGTTCACCGTCTTTTCTCAAATAGCACCCATGCTTCTTTCAAAGCAGCACGCTTCCGCCCGGCGAACGAGATGGTTCGAAGTCTTTCCATCCCCCAGGACCGAATCTTATGTACGCCCTTCAGTCTTACAAGTGCCATAAAGGCTTCAGGTAAGAAGCGGAATGGTTATGTCAGATGCATGTCTCCTTCAGGATAGATCGCCGAGTGGAGCATCTCTGCAGCCAAAATTCAAAAAGGTAAATCTATTATATATTCTATATAGCAAATAATAAATATTACATGCTATATATTCTAATTTCCTGTACGCTATATGTTATATATACTATTGTCTGCTATCTGTCCCTGCTGCTCCTTCTCAACTTTTTTCGGGGCTCTCCAGAGATTTGCTGATCTGACTTCCGAGTTTTTGATTCTCTGGCTCTCTAAATCTGCAATTCTCCGCATTACTTCTTTTCTTCGAGTTTATCACCGCATCAATTATCCCGATCTTTGTTCTTCATTTTCGCTTCAGTTGTCTCCACTTCAGTTTTCTGCTTTTCATGCTTTCACTTCATCTGATCGCAAGATCTCTTTCTGCCTTCTCACCTATCCTCATTCTCCCTTCAAGCTTTATCGCCCTATTCGATCAGAATCTGGATTCTTCCAGGTTTTGTCGGAGTTTGACTGGTTTCTCCGCTTTTCTGGCCTCTCAAACTATTCTGTTTTCCCTGGCTCTCCTTCTTCTCCATCCCCCTCCTGAATCTCTCAAGCAGGATCCCTGGATTCTTCCGGAATCCAGGTTCGGCCTTGTTTCTCCGGGTTGAATTGCAGGCTGTACGCCTCTATCCAGGTCCACTCTATCAGAAACAAGGTCCAAAAAATTGGACATTGCATGTCAGAATTCTGTTTTTATTCAATAATACGTATCAGAATATTCCGCTCGAGAGAAACCAGGGCATCAAAGGATCGAAACTGGAGAAGCCGAGAATACCTGCATCGAGATCTTTCTGCCGGAGCGAGACAGCATTCCTTTTTCCTGTCTCTTGCCCTGGTCTCTGGATCCGAAGCCTGGACTGAATCCCGTTCTTGGGGACAGGCTATAGCTGAATCTTGGGCTGAAATTGAGTCTGGGTCTTGGGGTCTTGGGCTTTTGTACATATGCCAGGATCTGAGCTGAGCCCGGGATCTTTGCCCTTCTTCAAAGAGCTATGGGCATTGAAGCACAGCACAACGACCTTGCTATACTGCAATTCCGCTTCCTTAAACCCTATGATTCTTTCTCTTTTGTTCTTTCCCTCTAAATCTTTCTCTTCAATTCTTTCCCTTCAATCCTTTCCCCTTTCCCTTCAATGCTTTACTTTCATTCCTTTCTCCTTCGATACTTTTCATTCTGTACCAGCAGTCCAGTCCTGAGCCCCTGAGCCCCTGAGCCCCTGAGCCCCTGAGCCCCTCAGAAATGATACAACACTCATCGGGTACTCTCTATGGTGCTGCGAGCATTATTTTTCCAGCTGTATATCTACGGGATCGGGGAGATATCACTTGCATTTCTCTTTGTCCAGGTGCAAGAGCTTTGCCTCTTTCTTTGGGTATTTTCTTGCTATTGGAATATCAAGATTATTTACTCGCAACCAGCAGGATTTGCTTCCTGCAGTCTACAGCTGCGGTATATGCAGAGTCTCTAAGAATTCGCCTGCGGCAAATCCTAAGACCCTCTAGTATAGCCTCATGCCTCTAAGTCCCTGGATTTTCCGCCAAAGGTCGGCTCCTTGATGGAACCGAAGCACGCGGCAGGGTAATATGGATCGTTCCGGCGGAAGAGATCAGTTCCCCTTCCCCTGGGCGCTCTCATACTCCTATCCCTCATCCCTGCCGCTTCAAAGTGCATGCTGCTTCATGTGGCCGATCGCAGGGATGATTATTGGGTGCGACCTGCCTTTTTCCGAGCACAGTTGGACCTCCGATCCTCTCCTCCTCTGTCCGTATATATCTCTACATGGTCCGCTCATGCCATCTTCAGCAAAGTAATCAAATATCGCATCACAATCTCGAATTGGCTTATTATATCATGTTCGACCATGTTTTTGGTGATTGAATTCGAACAGTCACATTTCACATCGATTGGCATCAGGTAGTTTTTCGTGTCTGAAGGCTTCCAGTCTCCAAAGCTACCAAACCCTACGAAATCCACGATTTACAGCTTTGAGAAAGTGGGCTTACTTCACTGTGTCTGATTGTTTTGATATATTTTTGATTTTTATGTAGTTTTTACCTCTCAAGTGTCTTTTGATAGTTTTTAGTATCTTCAGGATTTTCTGATGTTTTCTGATTCCATGGCTATTCTCAGAAATTCCTGATGATTCCTGGTACATCTGCTATATCCCCGCTCCCTGTCTATAGGCATCATCTCTATGCTATACGCTTCATGCCAGCAGCGATACTTGTATCATTGTTCGTCAATGACAGGCACTGCAGGGGCATCAGATGCAGTATCGGCATCGGAGATAACCGGCAGGACGATCTCCTCAAAGATTAGGTCCTTCTCCAGAAGCTCCAGGCAGATGCAGAAATTCTTCTCTTTCTGAAGGTCTTCCGGGAAATCGATCTCAATGAAATTGTCCCCCTCACAGACTTTCCCCATGGTAAATTTCAACTCCCGGTGGTCTGACAGTCTGTAGGCATTTGTGACCGTATTCGCGATGTTCAGAAGTTCCACACGGACCCTGGGCTCCAGGACATGGATGTAAAGTCTGAAATCCCTGCAGGTCATCTCCAGGTCTCTGAGTGATCCTTCCAGATCATAGAGGTAAACCGGCATCCTCTTTGTCCCGTAAACGCTCTCCGGATTCTCCTTCAGGTAAAGCCCTACCTCATCCAGAATACGGACGCAGGCCTCAGGGACAAGGCCTTCCGCAGTGGGGCCCACATTCAAGAGATAATTGCCGCCGCGAGCTGTGATCTTCAGAAGTATCCGGAGGATCTCCTTTGGCTTTTTCCAGCTATTGTCAAATTGGTTATAGCCCCAGGTACTGTTCACAGTAGCCGGAACTTCCCAAAGTCCTCTCACTGGAAGGCGCGGGATATTGTTGTCCGCGGTGGTCATGTAATCCCCCATGCGGTTCCCGATTCTTCCACTGATCAGGCTGTCCGGCTGTAATTCCCTGACAAGATCCACTAACTCTCTGCTCTCTTCTTCTTTAATCCCCATCGGCGTGTCAAACCAGATGATCGCAATCTTTCCATATCCTGTGAGCAGTTCCTTCAGCTGCGGGATGCACTTCTCGTCCAGGTATCGTCTGAAGTTCTTATTTGAGTTGTCCGCTCCAGACTTAAATCCGTCCGGGTCATCCCAATCCTGGGCCTGGGAATAGTAGAAGCCCAGTCTCATATCGTGCTTCCGGCAGGACTCGGCAAGCATGCCGAAGATATCCTTTCCATAGGGGGTCGCAGATACCACGTTAAAGGGGCTGCACTTTGATCCGTACATCGCAAAGCCATCGTGATGTTTGGCTGTGATCACGATGTACCGCATGCCCCAGTCTTCCTTTGCCCGGCGGACAAAATCATCCGGGTCGAATTTCATGGGGTTGAACTCGCGGGCGAGCTGTTCATACTCCTCAACCGGGATATTCAGCGTGTTCTCGATCCACTCCGCAATCCGGTCTGTCTGAATCCCCTTGTAAACGCCAGCCAGAATACTGTAAATCCCCCAGTGGATAAACAGGCCATACTTCGCCTCTGAAAACCAGTTTCTGTCCTGCATGGTTTTGCCTCCTTTATTTATACATATATGAACGTATATTTACGTCAATAATATTTTTGTCATAAAATTATTTTTGAAATAATACAGTAAGATGCTATTATCCATTTTTCTCTTCTTGCTATTTCTCTTTTTAATCCAAAACATCCTTATGAAGTTTTAATATTTGATATATATATTTATAAAATAATTTAAACTATTTACAATTATCGCCCAATTTTCTA
>CADBUA010000501.1 GCA_902797665.1 uncultured Lachnospiraceae bacterium
ATCAAAGTGCGTTTTTGTCACCTGATTGTGTTTCTTTGTAACCTTCTGTCTCTGTCAGGCGACTCGATTAATCTATCACCTGGCCTGAGCTTTGTCAACACCTTTTTTCTGGATTTCCGAAAAAAATTGATGACTGTCCAGTCCGCTTTGCGCACTTGCTGAGTGAAGCGAAGCGATACAGATCAAAAGCAAAGGCCGGGGATGCCCGGCCTTTCTGAAACTCCAATACGTTTTCTCTCTTCTGCTTTCTATAGCCCCCACTCTACCGTGGGAATTTCATCATGCCCGTCAGGTCAGGGAGGCCTTCAAAAGCGCTATCCCCTTCTCCAGGCGGAGGAGCGTTTCCTCCTTGCCAATCACCTCCGCGATCTCTGTGGCGCCAGCAGGCGTCACCTGTCTCCCGGAGAGGGCAATCCGGACCGGCCAGATCGTAAAGCCTGCCTTGACCCCTTCCTCTTCTGAGTACTTCTTCAGAATCTCATAGAGGGCATCATTGTTCCAGCTCTCCGCTTCAGAAAACTTCGGCAGAAGATCCTCCAGAACCTTCAGAGACTTCTCCGGAGTGACCTTCCATTTTTTGTTCTGATAGAGGGAGAGATCATAGTCCGGCAGCGCCTCAAAAAAGTCCACCATGGGCGGGATGTCCGGGAAGATCTCAATTCGCGTCTTGACCATCTCCGCGATCTTTCTCAGGTCCAGGTCCTTCTGGATCACCTTCCGGATCTCCTTCTCTGCGCGAAGGAAGTAAGGCCCGAAGTCCATGGCTTTTATGTATTCCCCGTTCATCCACCTGAGTTTCTTGATGTCAAAAACTGCGGGGGCCTTGTTCATCCGGTGATAATCAAAGTTTCGGATCAGCTCCTCCAGGGAGAAGAGCTCGTTTTCCCCTTCCGGACTCCAGCCCAGAAGCGCGACATAGTTCACGACAGCCTCCGTGACAAAGCCGGCCGCAATCAGGTCCTCAAAAGAGGAGTGGCCGCTCCGCTTCGAAAGCTTGTGATGCTCTTCATCGGTAATCAGCGGGCAGTGCACATAAATCGGCACCTCCCAGCCAAACGCATTGTAAAGGCGGTTGTACTTCGGGGAGGAGGAAAGATACTCATTCCCGCGCACCACGTGCGTGACCCCCATCAAGTGGTCATCCACGACGTTGGCAAAGTTGTAGGTCGGAAAACCATCCGACTTGATCAGGATCATGTCGTCCAGCTCGGCGTTCGGCACCTCGATCTCTCCATAGATGTCGTCCACAAACTTGGTCGTCCCCTCATCCGGCACGTTCTGCCGGATGACAAATGGTTTTCCAGCCGCGAGATTTGCCTCGATCTCCTCCTTGGACAGATGCAGGCAGTGCTTGTCATACATCATGATCTCTTTGCCGCCCACCGTCTTTTTCAGGCTGCTGAGCCGTTCCTGATCGCAGAAGCAATAATAGGCCTCCCCCTTCTCGATCAGTTCCTTCGCGTATTTCATGTAGATGCCAGCCTTCACGCGCTCACTCTGCACGTAGGGTCCGACCTCTCCGGGCTTGTCCGGCCCTTCGTCAGCGATCAGCCCGGTCTCCCGAAGGGTCCTGTTGATCACATCCACCGCGCCTTCCACCTCCCGCTCCTGGTCGGTGTCCTCAATGCGCAGCATGAAAGTCCCGCCCTCATGCTTGGCGATCAGGTAGGAATACAAGGCCGTCCTGAGGTTTCCCACATGCATCATCCCCGTGGGGCTCGGCGCAAATCTGGTCTTTACTGTCATAGTCTCTCACTGCCTCCCCCTTGCCCTGATCTGATTGGATACACTCAGGGCAAGCATCATTTCCATCATCAGAAACACGATCGACGTGCCTCCGTAGCTCACAAACGGCAGCGTGATGCCCGTCGTCGGGATCACGTTCAAAACCACCGCGATATTCAGAATCACCTGGATCGAGATATGGAAAAAAATGCCAATCGTCATCAGGGATCCCAGAAGGTCGGGCGCGTTCGCCGCGATAAAAAACAGCCGATAAAGCATGAATACAAATAAAAAGATCACGATCATAGCCCCGACAATCCCGAGTTCCTCGCAGATAATCGAGAAGATCATGTCATTCTGCGCCTCCGGCAGGGCACCAAGTTTCTGGGTGCTGTTGCCGAGGCCTTTCCCAAACAGTCCGCCCGAACCGATCGCGTAGAGGGCCTGCATCACCTGATAGCCTCCACCGGACTGATTTCCCTCCGGGTCCAGCCAGACGCGGATCCGGTTGATCCGAAAGCTCGCGCTTGCGCCTGCTCCCCCTGCTCCCATCGCCTTCAGGATAAAGTACAGCACGACGGCAAGCGCAATCATGGCGAAGAATGCCAGCTCCAGCTTTTTCGGCTTCGGATGCGCGATATAGATCAGCCCCATCGTGATCCCGATGATAATGATCCCAGTAGACAGGTTTTCGGTAAAATAATAGGTGCATACGCCCATCCCGATCCCGTAGAGGGAAATCAGAGCCGGAATCTTAAACCCGCGGAAACGGGGAAGCTTACGAATGATGACCACCGGCAGACAGATGATGATGGCCACCTTTGCCAGCTCCGCCGGCTGAAAAGA
>CADBUA010000502.1 GCA_902797665.1 uncultured Lachnospiraceae bacterium
ACTGCGCTAGACTTGAAAAAGGGAAGAAAGCTCTGCTTCGGGCATTCGAATTTTGCTCCTGAGCGCTGCGCGCGAATCTTCCAGATCTCAGGTCATGAGCGGACTTGTGCCTGAGGGCAGAATCTGGCCGCAAAATGCAGATGATGGAGAAAGAGAGGGGGAAAACTCATGACCTATGGAGAGATCCTGGCAAAGTACAGAAAACGGAAGCGCCTGTCCCAGGCTGACGTGGCCCATCTTCTCACTTCGGAGGGTTTTCCCACCTCCAGGAGGAGTATCTCCAACTGGGAGGCCGGCTTCAGCAATCCCAGTGTGGACACCCTGATGCATCTTTTACGGCTTTTGGAGATTCCGGACTTCTATGAGGAGTACTTCGGCGAAAATCCCCACAACCTGCTCTCCCGCCTCAACGAAGCGGGTAAAATCAAGGCCAGCGACTACATCTCCCTCCTGATCCGCTGCGGAGACTACCGGAAAAGCAGCACGCCTGAAGTTCTTCCAGCAGGGGGAGGACAGCGAAGCCTTCTTCCGGATTTCGACGAAGAGCGGGTCTCCGCCGGCTTCGGCACAAGCCTTGGGGAAGGCAGAAGCCGCACGATCGAGGCAGAGGATGCCCCGCGTGAAGCCGACTTCACAGTAAGGATCCAGGGAGACAGCATGAGCCCCCGCTTTGAGGACGGTCAGCATGTGTATGTCCACCAGCAGCCCATCGTGGAGACCGGGGAGATCGGCATCTTCGCGCTGAACGGGAATGCCTTCATCAAAAAGTTCCGGCTGGATGCGGACGGGGCCTGGCTGGTCTCTCTGAACGAAAAGTATCCCCCAAAGCCGATCACGGATGACAGCGATTTCCGAACCTTTGGGAAAGTAATCGGAATCGTCGGAGCGTACCGGATTCTGGAGGACACGAACCTCTGAAAGGCGGATCTGCCGCTTTTTTCGGCACTTCTGCGCAGAAGTTTAAGAGCATACAAAAAGCCGCAGGAGAACCCTGGAAAAGTATTCCTGCAGCCAAAATAAGCAAACCGAGAGTGGAACTCCCGTGTTCCCTTCTATTATAGGGAACACGGTTCCAGCGGTCAAATATCTGGAGGTGATTCTCATGCTGGAGCCAGCAAGAAATTCAGCATCCCTGCCCGGCAAAAGCCGGGCAATCCTGACCCGCAACAAAAATCTCTACACGGATCCCACAGCCCACTGGGCCCACGACCGGAAGCATCCGGTCTACATGATCATCGACCTCAAGAGTTTTTACGCCTCCGTGGAGTGTGTTCTCCGCGGCCTGGACCCCATGACCACGGACCTGGTCGTGGCGGACAGAGAGCGCGGGGAGGGAACGATCTGCCTGGCTGTCTCCCCCTCCCTGAAAGCAAAGGGTGTCAGCGGGAGGGCCAGGGTCTATGAAATCCCCAGCTGCCTGACCTATATCTCCGCCACGCCCCGCATGGCGGAGTATGAGAAAGCCTCAGCGGAGATCTATGGCATCTACCTGCAGTACTTCGCCTCGGAGGACATCCACGTATACTCCTGCGATGAAGCCTTCATCGACATCACGGATTACCTGGATCTCTACGGCATGACGCCAAAAGAACTGGGGATGGAGCTCATGAACGCCATCCTCGATCTGACTTCCCTGCGCTCCACCTGCGGGATCGGAACCAACCTCTATCTGGCGAAGGTTGCCCTGGATATTCTCTCCAAGCACTCTCCGGACTGCATCGGCATTCTGGACCAGGATTCCTACCAGGCCAGACTCTGGGACCATACCCCCATCACCGATTTCTGGATGATCGCCGGCGGGAAGGAGCGCCGCCTTGCCCGGCTTGGCATTCACACCATGCGCCAGCTCGCCGAAACCGCATTCGCCGATGACAGCAGCCTCTACAGGGAGTTCGGTGTGGACGCGGAAATCATGATTGACCACGCTTTCGGCCGGGAGCCGGTCGGAATGGCCGAGATCAAGGGCTACCGCTCCCTCAGCCACAGCATCAGCTCAGGGCAGGTGCTCATGCGGGACTATGGTTTCGAGGAGGCGAAGACCGTTCTGAAGGAGATGACCGATGAGGTCTGCCTTCAAATGGCGAAGCGCGGGGTTGCTACAAACTCCATCAGCTTTTTCGCCGCTTACAGCCATGACTTCCTGGATCCCTCTGGCTGCCCGGTTCCGGCCGGAGGCGCCACGGTTCGTCTCAGGACGGTAAGTAATGACGAAAGCGCCTGGATCCCCGTCATCGCGGAGCGGTATGAGAAGGTCATCCGCAGGGACGCGCCGATCCGCAGGCTCGGTGTCTTCTGCAATGACATCCGTGACGTTCAAAGCAGCGGCTTTCAGCTCAGCATGTTCAATTCCCAGGGACGCTTCTGCCCAGACCTTCAGGCCGAGCTCGCGCGGCAGGACAAAGTCGCAAAGATGCATCAGGCAGTGCTGTCCATCAAGGAAAGCTACGGAAAGAACGCGGTTCTGAAGGGCATCAACCTCCTTCAGGCCGGCACACAGATGGAGCGGAACTGCCAGATCGGTGGACACAGATCCGGTTCCACGAACCGGGCCGCCGCAGAGAAAATGGAGAAAGACAGGATCCAGATGCGCAATCGGAATGCTGTTCTGGCGGGCATGTAGAGGACAGGACCTGCGGTCTTTCCCACTGTCTGATCTGGATTTGCCAGCTGCCGGGGCAGATCATCCTGTTCATTTTTATATTTATCATCTGAAATGTAATAACTGCAGCATGAATTTATTAAAATATCCATCATGAAAATGGATGATGAACGTCCCAGAAGACGCTTACGGATTGTTCCGCACGTATGCGCTTCCATAATCCTGACAATATCCGCATCTCTCATACATTCCCGGCTCTGCCCTGCCCTTCAGAAAAGTTCACGCCTGACACCTGGGAGCTCCCCTCGAATGTCATTCACAGAAGCATGAGCGCAGCTGCTACGCCAAAGGACTTCCCTTCCGGTCTTATGCAGCTGCGCTTTCTGTCTGAAATCCCCAGGTATATCGAGTCCTCACAGTCTCCGGAAATTCAGCCATCCTGTTCATTATCCAGATTCATTGCCCGCGGGCATACAGATGAAGTCCTTGGACTCTGATCTTTTCCGCGCTGTGCAAAAACAATGCCAGCTCCCTCGAAGTGGAGCTGGCGAAAATAGAAGGCTTCGTGAGGCAGTGTCTGCTTCCATACTGCCTGAAGGCGTGTCAGTCTGCATGGCAGGCCCGAGGGGAAGCTTCCTGAGAGGGAGTCAAAATCCAGCGCTTTTGCGGCATACTCAGCTCTTCTCCACCCGGCGGATCAGTCTGTGCATTGTCTCATACAGCCGATCCGGTTCCACCGGTTTTGACAGGTGAGCGTTCATCCCTGCCTGAAGAGATCGCTCCACATCCTCGTCAAAGACATTGGCCGTCATGGCGATGATGGGGATGGTCTTCGCGTCAGGGCGGTCCATGGACCGGATCTGGCGTGTTGCGCTCAGGCCATCCATGATCGGCATCCGCACATCCATGAGGATGGCATCGTAATAGCCTGTCGGCTTTTCCTCAAACATCTGAACCGCGGCCTGCCCATTCTCAGCATGTTCGCTTTCCACATCCTCCAGTTCCAGAAGGTCTGACAGGATCTCCGCGTTCTGTTCGACGTCTTCAGCCATCAGAACCCTGAGGCCGGCCAGGGAGCGCTCCATAGGCGCATCTGCTCCCTCCAGGATGATTCCCTCTCCCGCCTTCTTGACAAGCACAGTGTTGATTTCACGCAGAACAACATCGGAAAAGAGCGGCTTGCTGATGATTGCATCCACAAGATCCCCACCGTCTGCCTTGAGAACATTTTCGAAGGAATCCAAGTTGTATCCAGTGATCAGGATGACTGCTGTTCTGTTCCTGTCAAAGGCCCGCAGCCTGCGCACCAGATCAATCCCGTTCATCTTCGGCATCCTCTGATCCGTAAGCAGCAGCGGGAAGGGATTCCCCTGATCGTGGGCTTCAGAAAGGCGCAGGAAGGCCTCTTCCGGATCAGTGTACGTTTCAGACTCAATGCCCAGGCTGTGGAGTATGACCTGGGTGTGTTCGCAGCTGATGGCATCATCATCCACCACCAGCGCCCTGAAATCTTCCGGCAGCGACAAAGTCGTTTCCTGCTGGGCAGAGCGTGCGGATGCCTTCAGGGTAACGGTCACCGTAAAAGTGGAACCCTTCCCCTTCTGACTCTGTACCTCGATATCCCCGTTCATCATCTCCACGAAGCTTTTGGTGATCGACATTCCAAGTCCACTGCCGCCATAGCGGTTGGTTGACGAGGCATCCTCCTGGGAGAAGGCCTCGAAAATCTTCGGAATGTACGCTTCGTCCATGCCAATCCCGGTGTCTTTCATGGAGAAGCGCAGAGTACACATGCCCTCAAATTCAGCCGTTTCCTCGACCGTGAGCGTCACTCTTCCCGGAGGCTCCG
The DNA here is from genome assembly GCA_902797665.1 of uncultured Lachnospiraceae bacterium. GTDB lineage: Bacteria > Bacillota > Clostridia > Lachnospirales > Lachnospiraceae > Porcincola. Next base: position 4,449 of record CADBUA010000502.1, read on the forward strand.
TGAACTTCACGGAATTGCCCAGGATATTGATCAGCACCTGCTTCAGCTTCAGATCATCGCCATAATAGTAATCGCTGACATGGCCGATAATCTGACAGGAATAATAAAGTCCCTTGTCCTGGCACTGACCATGGATCATGATATTGATCTGCTCCAGGAACTCCCGGAAAGAGAACTCCTTGCTGTTGAGCGTCATCCTGCCGGATTCAATGCGGCTGATGTCCAGAATGTCATTGATCAGCCCCAGGAGATGTCTGGCGCTGGATCCGATCTTCTCCAGCTGTTCCCTTGTCCGTGGAGGGAGATTCGGGTCTCTGAGGGCGATGTTGTCCAGGCCAATGATGGCATTCATCGGTGTCCGGATCTCATGGCTCATGTTTGAGAGGAAGCTGGTCTTGGCCCGGCTGTTTTCCTCCGCCAGCGCCTTTTCCACCTCGGTCTGCCGCTCGCGCTTCTGCATCAGTGCGTAGATATTCAGAAGGATACACAGGGAGACAACAACCAAAATGATCTGGATCAGGCTGCTTCTGCTCAGCGTAAGGTCTACACTCCGGAGGGTTTTCTCAAGAAACACGCGGTCTTCTGACACATCTTCACCTGTATCCGACTCTTCCAGATAGCGCCCCTGGATCAGATCGACAGAGCGCTCCATAGACGTCTCCGTCGCCTGGCGCATCCACACGCTGGACGCAAAGATGATCAGTCCCAATAGTACAACCCAGGCTACAATAGATCTGCCCAGCCGCCGCCTCGTATCCCGTTCCAGAAGCAGACGAAAGATAACAAAGCCAAGAATCCCCCATGTGGACAGGATCAGATACGACTCCGTGGAGAGCGTCGAGACGGAAAGCAGGTTGGGGATCAAAAACAGCAGCGCAAAGATGACCGATACAATGAGCCCCATTATGCTCACAATGGTCATTTTCCAGTTTTTCTCTTTTCTGGCTGTTTTCAGGGCTGCCGCCGCGGTGAATGCATAGGCGATGGAGGCTCCCACTGTTGTCACGTCCACGATCCAGCTGATCGCTGTCCTGCCGAAGAAAGGCAGCGCCATAGATCCCCCCATGATGAGAAGAATGGTCCGCCTGGGAACAAAGTGCTCACTTAACTGTCCGATCTGGGAAGGAAGCATGCCGTCTTCCGCCAGGGTGTACATCAGACGGCTCAGGGCGACATAATTGCCCACAAGGCCCGTCAGGATGCCACCGAGCGCAGCAATGCCAAGGATAAGGCTTCCTGTGCTGCCAAGTGCTTCCTTTGCCGCATAGAAAGCCGGCTGTGAGGCAATACCGGAATAATTCCCCAGTCCCTTCACGTAATCCACCCAGTTCACAGCCCCTTCCGGCACAGAGGATGCCGACATGAGAGCCAGGGCGATGTAGGACACAGACGCCAGCAGAAGCGCAGCCGTCATGATGGCGAAGGACCGCTTCAACGGAAATCTGGCCTCTGCCGCTGAATGAGAGATGGACTCAAAGCCGACAAACGCCCAGGGCGTCAAAGCCAGGATGGTAAAGATGCCAACCCAGGAAGACTTGCCTGGCGCAAAGGCAGGTTCAGGCATCAGACTTCCCCCAGGTTGATGCAGAATGGATGCCAGACAGCAGATCAGAACACCAAAAAGAAGCAGAAACGCTGCGATTATCTGCACCCTCTGAGAGAGGCTTCTGCGCATGCAGATGACCGCTGAGATGATCAACGCCGCCTCAGCCAGCAGGATTTCCCCCATGTAGACCTGAAATCCCGCAACCTCATAGGAAAAGCCAAACTGAAAGGCGCTGCCCAGAAGTGTCCGCGCAATCAGCGGCAGCGCTGTGGCGTTGGCCCATATGATGGCGGTGTAGGTCAATACCAGGAACCAGGCGCTCAAAAAACCATGGTCATAGCCAAAGCATTTTTTGGTATAGGTGTAGGTACCTCCCCCATCCGGATACTGGATCATCAGGTAATGGTAATTGATCCCTACAATCAGCATCGCCAGAGCGCCGAAGGCAATGCCCAGTGTCGTTCCGGCCGGTCCTGCGATGGGCAGAAAGGTGCTGCCCGGCATGACAAAAGCGCCCCAGCCGACGCTGCACCCAAAGGCAAGTGCCCATGCACCCAGCGTTGTCAGGTAGGGGGCCACCCGTTCCTTCTTTTTGAGTTCACTCATATTTGATCATTTCCTCTGGCGGAGCATTCACGCATTCCCTTCAAACGCTTTTATCCCCTCTTTTGTCCGGGTATAGAGATCGGAGAACGCTGAAATCCTTTTCTGCACCTCTTCGTCTGAGAGCTCCCGCGTATGACCAGGCCGGAACTCATCGGCGATTTCAGCGGCCAGACTGGAGAGTTTTGTGAGTCCCAGATTCCCACACACGCCCTTTACAGCGTGGGCCACCTCAAACAGCTGAGTAGGCGTCATGGACGCAAGATCGGCCTGAAGCAGCGGCTCTGCGACTTCGTTTGAAATCAGTTTCCGGATGTGTTTTTCGATCAGCTTATCCATACGCAGAACCCGGGCTGCCTGTACGTAGTCTCCATCGATTTTCTGATACAGTTCCTGAAGTGTCATTTTTTCCTCCCCTTCTCAATGGCAATATCCTTTTCAATCAGTTTTTCAAATTCCTGGGGCGGCAGCGGCCGGGAGAAATAGTATCCCTGCACCAGATCACAGCCGGCGTCCTTCAGAAGTGACAGCTGGCCTTCTGTCTCCACCCCTTCCGCCACCACCAGAAGTCTCAGATACTTCGCGATGTCGAGGATCAGCTTGACCAGGCGAAGATCCGTCTCATTGGATTCTATGTTGCGCACGAACTTCATATCCATCTTCAGGATATCAATGGGCATGTCTGAAAGCATGTTCAGAGAAGAATAACCGCTGCCGAAATCATCCATCTCCACCCAAAAACCCATCTTCCTGAGTGTGTGTACCGTCTCAAGGACGACACTGGCCTGGTCGGTATAGGCGGACTCTGTGACTTCCAGTGACAGATCCCCGAACTCCAGCCCGTTCTCCCTCATGAGCCGGACCAGGCGGCTGACCAGGGTCGGATCAAATACATCCGCCCGGGACAGGTTCACGGACACAGGCAGCTTGATTCCGTACTTCTGGTGCCAGGCCGAGACCTGCTGCGCAGCCTCCCTCCAGACAAAGTCGTCCACAATACTGATCAATCCGTTGCCCTCAAAAAGAGGCACAAACTGTGCGGGGGACATCATACCCAGTTCCGGGTGATTCCATCGGACCAGGGCCTCAGCGCTGCGCACCCTTGGCTGATCGCCCTGAATCGCGTACTTGGGCTGATAAAACACCGTCAGCTGTTTCTCCCTCACAGCAGCCTTCAGATCGTCGAGAAGATGCTGGTTCAGGATTTCCTTCCGGTGCATGTCCTCGTCGTAGATCAGAAGCGGCTTCTGATAGTCTCCCCGAACCATGTTGCAGGCAGCCCTCGCCCGATCAAACAGAAGAATGGGCTCCACCCCCTCCTGCCAGGGTTCTACCCCCATGCGCAGGTGGACAGAGACATGTGGAAAAGCGGCGTTCATCTTTTCCTGAAGCCGCTCCAGAAGAGGCTGGTAATCCGTCTGATGGGCACAATAAATGTCAAATCGGTCCGCCTCAAAGCGGCTGGCAATCCCCTCTGCTTCCGACAGATAGTCTTTGATCTCCGCTCCGATGGTCCGGAGGATCTCATCGCCGAACTCACGCCCATTGACAGCGTTGATCGTATGAAACTGCTCGATGTTGATCTCGATGGCGTCCATCCTGATCCCAGGGGAATAGTGAAAGAGGCGGTTGATATACTCGAGGAAAAAACTCCGGTTATAAAGCCCGGTGAGCCTGTCATACTCCGCCGCTGAGATGAGGGCCTTGCCCTCACTCAATTCGATGATGCGCTCGACCCGGGCAATGATGATTTCCGGAAAATCAAAAGGCTTCGTGATAAAATCTGCCGCACCCAGCTTGAGGGCTTTGAGTTCGGCCTCCTTTTCGGCAGTCATCACAATAACGGGGATATGCTTCAGAAGCTCATCCGATTTGATCTGCTTCAGCACCTCAAAGCCATTCATTCTTGGCATGATCAGATCAAGCAGCACGATCGAAAGCCTGTCCGCATATTTCCGGATCATTTCCATAGCCTCAATTCCGTCGGAGGCGTGAATAAACTCATAACCATCCGCAAGAATCATCTCCAGCGCATCCCTGTTGATTTCCTGATCATCCACGACCAGCGTCAGCTTATGCCGCTGCAAGTTCCTGGATTCAATCATTTATGCTCTCCCTTCCCGCTTATGGATCCAAAAACGTAAGGATGCATACAGCTTTTCCGCATCAACAGGTTTGAAAAGATGTTCGTTCATTCCCGATTCCAGAGAATTCCGGATATCGCTCTCAGAGCCATTGGCGGACACCGCGAGGATGGGGATGGTCCGAACATCCTCCCGCTCCAGTTCCCGGATTTTCCGCGCCGCCTCCCAGCCATCCATCACCGGCATTCTGAGGTCCATCAGGACCGCGTCATAATAGCCCTCTTCCGAGGCGTTGATCCGATCCACGGCCGAAAGGCCGTTTTCCGCCCAATCACTCTCCACACCCTCCAGCTCCAACAGATCAAGCAGGATTTCTGCGTTTTCCTTCATATCCTCCACAATCAGAACACGCCGTCCATCAAGCCCAAAGGCTTCTCCATCCAGCTCTCCCGCCCTGAGCTCAACTCCTTCCAGACGTCTGAAGACGGGTGTGGGAAGTGGAAGCAGAACAAGAAAGGTTGATCCCTCCCCCTTTCTGCTCCGAACCTCAATCCTGCCGCCCATCTCTGTCACAATGCTGTTGGCCAGTGATAGCCCGATGCCGCTGCCGCTGAAGCGGCTGGAATAACTGGCGTCCTCCTGGGTGAAGGGCTCCAGAATCCGAGGCAGAAAAGCCTCATCGATGCCGATCCCAGTATCTGAGACAATGAACTGCATCAGCGTGGAGCACTCTCCTGAAGCCTGATCTGTGCGCTTTACGCATTTTACAGCGAATTCCACTGACCCCGGGGCATCGGTAAACTTCTCCGCATTGTCCAGAAGGCAAAGCAGCGCCTGGCGAAGATGAATGGCATCGCCGACAAAACTCCCCTCTACACAGTCATCAAAATCTGACCGGTACTCCAGGCCTTTATTCCTGCATGCCTCAGCTGCCCGGGAGCTGATCTGCTCCAGAAGCTCCTTCAGAGAAAAGGGCTTTGCCGTAATGGTCAGCTCTCCCTTTTCGATCCTTTGCATATCCAGGATATCATCGATCAGGCCCGACAGATGCCTGGCGCTGTAACCGATCTTTTCCAGCATTTCCCGCGTCTGGTCCGGGAGCTCCTGATTTCTGAGACACAGTTCATCCATTCCCAGGATCACGTTGATGGGTGTGCGCATCTCATGGCTGATGCTGGAAAGAAAACTGGACTTTTCCTGGTTGGCTTTCTCGGCCGCTAAAAGTTCTGTTTTCAGATGTTCCCCCGTGACCACCCGCTTGATAATCAGGGTCAAAAGGCGGTAAATGACAAAAACAAAAATGCTGCCCCCGAACAGAATACCCGCAACGAGCAGATCTGGCTCTCCGAAAAAGCCGACCAGAAGATAGCCCAGCAGGAAAAAGGACAGCAGAACAACCGGGAAATAGAGAAGCAGACTGTTCCTGCCCCCGATTTTCATCTCCCGGATGTAGTGGATAAAGCAGATAAAGCCATAAATATTATATACCATCAGAATGCTTCCGAGATACACCAACACATGGACAAACCAATGGAACATACACAGCCTCTTCTCTTTCAGAAAGTACGCTTCAAAATCCGGTCGATCCCGGATTTCCGGACTGATCTACACCGAGAAACACCGTAACAAGTCAAGTGTAGCCGCCCACGCAAGACATACAGACTTCTCAGGCTCGCGGACATAATCGCTCGAAAGTATAAAGACTGGCTCACTTCCCTGCCGTTTTCTTGAAAATCAACCCCTAAAAGGCAGCCTCATAGACCTTTAAACAAGAATGTCGAGAACAGGGTCCCATCTGAAAA
>CADBUA010000503.1 GCA_902797665.1 uncultured Lachnospiraceae bacterium
ATCCTGGAAACCCAGGCGGGCCAGGTGGAGGAAGCGTGTGTAAAAGCAGGGCTCAAACTGCTCCGAACAGAGCATCAGGGAGAATGGGTGTGCGTGATCGCCGAGAAGAGCTGAAAAGGCCGAAGACTGAGAGCCAGGAGATCCCGGAAAAAAAGGAAAGCCGGAAAGGGGAGGGTCAGATTTCTGATCTTTCGCTGGAGGCTGCCTTCCGGGACGCGCCGCGCTTTTTCCTCCCGGAGGAGGGAATCGACGAGCTGGCCGGCAGGGCAGAGATCAACGGTGAGGATGTGGGACATATCCGGAATGCGCTCCGGATGCGGGAGGGGGAACGTCTTCTGCTCTCCCTGGGGGACCCGTCAAAAGCGGTGGACTATCTCGCGGAGATCACAGATCTCTCCGGGGAGTCGGTAGGCCTCCGGATTTTAGGAAAAAAGATCTCCCGGCAGGAGCTCCCGAGCCGGATCATTCTGTTCCAGGGCCTTCCCAAGGGGGAGAAGTTTGAGAGCATTCTCCAGAAGGCGGTGGAGCTCGGAGCTTCAGAGATTGTGCCGGTTCAGACAGCCCGCACGATTGTCCGCCTCGATGAGAAGAAGGCGGGGAAAAAGACTGTCCGCTGGAATGCGATCGCGCTGGCAGCGGCCAAACAGTCCCGGCGGGGGATGATCCCGAAAGTCACAGAACCTGTCTCTTTTTCCTCGGCCCTGGAACTTTCGCGCTCTCTGGATCATCTCCTCATCGCCTATGAGAAGGCGGAGGGAATGGAGAAGACCCGGGCTCTTTTCCGGGCCATTTTCCCTGGAGATTCTGTGGGCGTCTTCATCGGGCCCGAGGGCGGTTTTGAAGACTGGGAAGTAGAAGCGGCGAAAAAGGCAGGGGCTCAGGTGATCTCTCTCGGCGCGCGGATTCTTCGGACGGAGACGGCAGGGCCCGCAGTTCTGTCGGCTTTGATGCTGATGCTGGAGCCTGATGCGTAATCTGGGGGCTTTTTCGGGGCATATACCGGTGAAACACCTGGCAAATTCAAATGGTTCCCGGTATATCCTGCCGACAAGGCAGAGCTTTCTGGTCGCGAGTATAGATAGGAGAGGGCATGAAGGAGATTTATCTGGACAACGCGGCGACGACAAAAGTCACGGATTCGGTGAAGGATCTGATGGTCAAGGTCATGACAGAGGATTATGGAAATCCTTCATCCAAGCACAGAAAAGGCCTCGACGCGGAGCGGTATGTCGTCAGTGCCCGGGAGAAAATCGCTGCCACGATGAAGGTAGATCCGAAGGAGATCTTCTTCACCTCCGGCGGCAGTGAGTCCAACAACTGGGCCCTGATCGGGGGTGCTCTGGCAAACCAGAGAGCCGGGAAGACCATCATCACCACCGCGGTGGAGCACGCGGCAGTCAGGGAGACGGCGGCTTTTCTGAAAGATCTGGGCTTTTGCATCGAGATCCTTCCGGTAGATTCCTCTGGAAGGATCTCTCTGGAAGATCTCAGGGCGGCGCTCTCTCCCAGTGTGATCCTTGTCTCGATCATGATGGTCAACAACGAGATCGGGACCCTGGAACCCATACCGGAGGCCGGAGAGCTGATCAAGAGCTATAAGAAGGACATCCTCTTCCATGTGGACGCGATCCAGGGCTACGGCAAGCTTCCTGTCTTCCCGAGGCGTTGGGGGGTTGATCTGCTCTCGGTCAGCGGGCACAAGATTCACGCCCCCAAAGGCAGCGGTTTTCTCTACATCCATGAGAGGACCAAGATCCAGCCGCTGATCTATGGCGGCGGACAGCAGAAGGGCATGCGGTCCGGCACGGAGAACGTGCCCGGCATCGCCGGGCTCGGCCTGGCGGCGGAAGATGCCTGCAGGGACCTGGCGGAAAAGGGGAAAAGAATGCGGGAGCTCCGTGCCCTCCTCAGGAAGGGGATTCTGAGTCTTCCTGGCAGCTATATCAATACGCCGGAGGAAGAGGCCTGGACGAGCCCACACATCCTCAGCGCCAGCTTTGAGGGGGTGCGCTCCGAGGTCCTTCTGCACGCGCTGGAGGAGCGGGGGATCTATGTCTCTGCGGGCTCTGCCTGCACGTCCAATAAAAAAGTCCCGGTCAGCTCGGTCCTCGAGGAGATTCACCTGAGGAAGGATCTCAGGGAGTCGACGATCCGCTTCTCCTTCTCAGAACAGACGACAGAGGAGGAGATCAGGGAAACCCTCAAAGCCCTCCAGGAGATTCTGCCCAATCTTCGGAGATTTACCAGACGGTGACGAGAAAAAGAAGCGCAGCTGTACAGCCGCAAGCGCCTGCAGGCATTCGGCCGGGCTGAGGCTCCTGCGCCCGCATTG
>CADBUA010000504.1 GCA_902797665.1 uncultured Lachnospiraceae bacterium
AGTGCATAAACACCAGCATGGTCTCCGAAGCGCCCCGGCAGGATCCGGAAATATCCAGAAGCATAACCAGAGCAGGTTTTGACTCCTTCTCCTTCCGGTAGGAGGGAAGAAGCGGAACCCCGCCCGTCCGGCAGGCATTGCGGATGGTCCCGCAGAGGTCGATGCGGCGCCTGACCGGGGAAGTCATGTTCCGGCGCATCACAGTATAGAACTTTGGGGCGTTTTTCCGGATGAATCGATACAGCTCCCTCTTCTGTTCCTCGCTGAGGGAGCGGATCTTCTCCTTTCCGAGATCCCCGATTTCCCCCTCAAGGCCGCTCTGAACCGCATACCTGCCTCCTATAAACTCCGGTCTGTGGTCACCCTCCATCTCTCTGATCTTCAGCTCGAGCTCCCCGATCCGGCTGATGCAGGAATCAATGCTCTTCTGCTGCCGCTCCCGCTCAGCGGATGCGGCCAAAAGCTTCCCCTGGCCTGTCTTCCCGCCTCCACATAGTCTGCATTCTTCTCAAGCTCCCCGAAAAGGCAACTCCGCATCCCTGCCAAAACCTGGATCACTGCCTTTCCATCCGGGAGAACAACTGCGTTCAGCATCGCGTCTCCCAGCGCCTTTATCGTGGATTCCATCTCCGCACTTGAAGACAGATGCCCCCTGAAAAGCTCCATCAGCTGTCCGCCTCCCTCGATCCCCCGAAGCGCTTTCTGAACGCTTCCCTCCATCTTCAGGAGCTTTCCGGCTGCCCGTCCGATCTTTCCAGAATCAAGCCCCGGAGGACAGCTCTCCAGATATTCCTGGAGGCTCTCATTTGCCGCGATTTCGTTGTTCTTACTCACCCGGAGAGACTCTGACAGCGAAGACAGGCGCGCCTCATTTGCCAGTTTTTTCCCTCGAATGGCCAAAAGACGCTTCCTGATCTTCTTTGATCCAGGGGACTTTTTCTCCTCCTCCGGGTGAAAAAACAGATGAAAATCCCGCTCAAAAAGCTCCTCGTCCTCCCTGCTCCTGCAGAGCAGCATCCGGAGGATTTCCCGGACATCCCCAAACGACTCAGTATGGAGCCCTTCCGCGCAGAAGAAGAAGCGCTCCTCAGTATCCAGCGAGACCGGGAGGCCATTCTCCCCGAACCAGTACAGAAGATCCGGCAGAAAGATCGGCAGATCCACATACGAGCTGCGGATGGCAATCTTTTCCTGAAGTTTCGCTTTCTCCTCTCCGCTCTCGATCTTCTTTATCTTTTCCAAAACCCCATCTCCGCCCTTCCAAGGTGATTTCTGTCTGGACCTGAGTCCGCGCCTCCACTTTCGCCTGCCTCCAGCCTTTCGCAAAAGCCGGAGATGAGAGCGGAAACCATCTCTACGGCCAGCTCCTTTTCTGAAAAGATGATTGGCTTTTCAAAGCTCCCTGGCATGATCTTTTCAGTTCCCAAACACCTCCCCCACAATATCCTTCATCAGCGCTTCATCATGAAGGTTCTTGATCAGAAGGCCAAGAGATCCTTCTGCCGCGTCCCTGGTGTAGTTGTCCCGCAGAAAGGTTCCCCACTGGATTCTCTCGGCGATCGACGGCATCTTTTCCATGCTGAGCTCAGACGCCCTGGCAATGCACTCCGCCACCTTCATTGCCAGCTTCTCGTCAACGGAAGCCTTGGCCGTCAGGATTTCACCATCTCCTCGCGTGTCTTCCTGTGGATGTGAAGACAGCCACAGTGCCGCTTCAGCGCGTCGGAGAGATCCCGGTACTCATTCGAAGTCAGAAACACAATCGGAATCTGATCCAGAGGGCAGACAATCGTGCCATACTGTGGGATGGACATGGAAAACTCCGAGAGAAGCTCCAGGAGCGTGTACTCCACGGCCTCATCGGACTTGTCGATCTCATCCAGAAGCAGGAACTTTCTGCCGGATCCGTTGATCGCCCGGAGGATCGGGCGCTCAATCAGGAAGCTCCTGCCATAGAAATCCATGCTCGAGGAGACCTTGTCGATGATGTCCTGGAGGGACTTCTCGCCTATCATGCTCTCCTCGATTGCGTGCTTGACCGCCTCCAGCGTCAGGAACATCTTCTGCTAGTCAAAGTCATAGAGAATTCTGTCATCCGTCAGTCCCTCATAGAACTGAACCCGGATCAACGGCAGATCCAGCATCCGTGACACTGCGTAGGCCAGGCTGGTCTTCCCGCTGCCGGAATCCCCGGTCACGAGGATCGGAATACCAGAATCCGCCGCCGCAACCGCAAACGCGATCCTCCGATCTGCATAGTATCCAGCCTTCTCGAGTCCTGCCAGGATTTCATCCGCATCCATGTTCCTTTTCATTCTTCCTCCCCGCTTCAAACTGACTCCAGCCGCGTGCCCGATTATAAATTTGCCATATTTGACTGTCAAGCAATTTATAGTGCGCATATAATTGCATTTTTGGATTATTCCCCCCGTGGGGGCTTCTGTTCCAGATGCTGCGCTTTCCTCCGCCGCCTTTATCCTTCCCGCGCTGTGGTTGCCATTTTATAGTTCCTTTGGTACTCTCCCTAAAGACAGAAGAAGATTGAAAGATGTCTGTAAATGTCCAGTCAGCTTTGCCTGCCCTGCGCCCGGCCGAATGCCTGCAGGTGCTTGCGACTTAGTGAGCTGCAGCTACAGACGTTTTTCATCTAAAAGCACAGATTCAAAGGAGGAATGAAATGAGCAGGAGAAAAAAGTTCTCACCCTTTGTGGCTTTCACAGCCACGGCAGCGCTGACCCTCAGCACCCTTCCCGCCTTTGCCGCTGAAAATGCCTCTCCCGCCTTAGAAGAAACCCCGGAAGTTCAGGAGATCCAGGACAGTCAGGACATCCTGGACAGCCTGGCGGAGTCCGGCGGTGTGACCGTCACACTTACGCTGACGGAACCACTCTGCAGCATCCTCACAGACTCCCTGGGAACGGACATGAGCTGGCTGGACACGTGCTCCATCGGATGCGTCCCTCTCGCTGACGGGGAAGGAGCTGTCAACCTGGATCTCAACGAGACAGAGCTGATCAG
>CADBUA010000505.1 GCA_902797665.1 uncultured Lachnospiraceae bacterium
ACAAGGCTCTGAGCCTCCTTCGCGAGCTGCTTGAGAGCTGGCACGGCCCTCTGGTTCTCGATGCAGATGCCCTGAATCTGATCTCCCGGGAGCATCTCCCCCTGGAGCGGCCAGGCCTTCCGCCCATGGTTCTGACCCCGCACCCGGGAGAGATGCAGCGCCTTCTCAAGGCAGAAGAGGCGGATTCTTCCGGGGAGGCGATTCCCATCAAGAACATCCTGGCTGCCCCAATTCCCATCGCCCAGGACTTCGCAGAGCGAAATTCTGTTGTGCTCGTCCTCAAAGGCCCCCGCACTGTCGTGACAGATGGGGATGAAACCATGCTGAATCTCTATGGAAATGACGGGATGGCTGCGGCAGGAAGTGGAGACTGCCTGACCGGCATCATCGGAAGCCTCCTGGCACAGGGCTGTGAGCCCTTTACAGGAGCCTCAGACGGCGTCGTTCTCCACGCCCTGGCAGGAGACCTGGCCGCGGAAAAAGTGGGCCGCAGGAGCCTTCTGGCAGGTGATATCGCTGACTGCCTTCCGGAGCTCTTCCAGCGCCTGGAGCATCCGGAAAAATCGTTCTGAAAACGCAGATCTGCCCGATCCCATCGAAAGCAGGAGAGCTGTGAGATCTGATGCGCATGAGGTCCAGGATCTGCCATCAAAAAAGAGCCGGCTGAGCACCGGCTCTTTTCGTTTTTCGTTCTTTTTTCGTTCTTATGCTGTTTTGTTGTTTTGGCAGCTGTCCCGTCGCAGGCGCCTGTCGGCATTCGGCCGGGCGCAGGCTCCTGCGCCCACCTGGAATGCGCACCCGAATGCAGGCCTGGCGATAGCAAACAAAGCAGACTTGACCGCTGCGTTTTCTGTTCAGACGTCTGCTTTTCAGAAAGTATCCCTCTGTCTGTTTTCAGAACTCCTCCGGGTAAAGCCCCTGGTTCTTGAGCTCCTGCATGGCCTTGACCACATCCGGCTTGTCCTCGGCGTAGGTCACGCCATGCCAGACATCCGGGCTTGTGAGAACCTTAACGCTGGCCCTGCCCTTCTCCATCATCTCATTGACCGCGAAGGGGATGTAGTACTCGCACTTCTGCGGATTCTTCTCAATGTTGTTCTTCAGAAAGGCCGGGAAGAGCTCCTTCAGGTCCTCAATGAAGCTGCCCGGGAAGCCCCACATGTTCATGGAGACAACCGTGTCACCGGGCACCTCGGTCCAGTTGACATCATCCTCCGTAAAGGCGGCTCCGTCCCCCTTCTGAATGATCTTCGTCCGCTCGACCACCGTCTTAAGGTAACCGTCTTCGATGGAGCAGATCCCGCGAGCCACACTGCCATTCTCTGTCAAGGTATTCTTGATGAGATAGCCGACCATGGCATATTTTCCGTCGGACCCTTCTCCCACATTCTTCTCCAGGAAGTCGTAGATCAGGGAGAAAGCATGGCTTCCATAGTAATCGTCCGCGTTGATGACAACAAACGGCCCCTCGATCACGTTCCGGGCGCTGAGCACCGCGTGCGCTGTTCCCCAGGGCTTTACACGGCCCTCCGGTACCTCAAAGCCCTCCGGAATGTCGTTCAAATCCTGGAAGACATAGTGGACCTTCATGCTCTTCTCGATCCGGTTTCCGATGGCTTCCCTGAACAGCTGCTCTGTCTCCTTTTTAATGATGAAGACCACCTCTTCAAAACCAGCCTTCTTCGCATCATAAATGGAGAAATCCATAATGATATGACCCTGCCTGTCAATCGGGTCAATCTGCTTCATTCCCCCGTATCTGCTTCCCATGCCTGCGGCCATAATCACAAGTACTGGCTTTTTCATTTCTCTCCTCCATTCTCAGCGTTCGGAAAAGCGCGAAATATCACCGCTCGAACCCCATAAGGCTCTGCCCGCGCATTCTAAAGGGGCAGGTCTCAGTCTCATCATCTATCTTATGCTCTGGCACTTTTTTTCGCAAGAGTTGCGCAGATATACCGGGAAGACTTCGGATTTGCCAGGCAGCTGGACTCATATGCCTTCTCGCGCCAATTCCATCGGAAACAGGAGCTGCTAAGCCGCCGGCTCCTTTCCGCCTGAAAGGCCGGACTGAGGCTCCTGCGCCCGCATGCGATATGCGCCCGGCCTTTGCTTTTGCTCTCAGTTACCAG
>CADBUA010000506.1 GCA_902797665.1 uncultured Lachnospiraceae bacterium
ACTTTCTTTTTGTTTTTATAGCTCATGCAGATCCGGTAGACTTCTCTGAATTCTGCCCGTTCTGTGTCATTGAGTGAGGGAGCCTTGGCGAAAAACGCTTTCCAGGCGGTGGATACGGAAGCCTCAGCTCTGTCCCTTGAAAGGCCTGCCTCTTTCAGTGGAGAATCTGCCAGCCTTTCCACGAAGTCCTCTTCAAACCCGTCCATCTCAGAGAAAAGACCCTGATGCTTCAGATGGCGGAGCATCCTCATGTAGAGAAGACGGATATCTCCCCTGGCAAGGCGCGGGGAATAACGGAAATATCGGATGAGAAGGAAAAGGAGGATCAAACTCCCAGTCAGGAGGGAAAGGAGACCGAGGGGCCATCCCATCCCCGAAAGGCTGAAGAATTCGCTTCCTTGAAGGCCTCCTTTGCCTCTTACAGCGGTCGGGAGACTCCAGGTGTAGTCAGCGGATAAGCCCTCCAGAAAACCGAGATTGAAAGCCGGATAGATGCCTTCAAGGCTGTTCCCCGAGGGGGTGACTTCAATGGGCGTCCAGCCGCTTTCAGGGAGGAAGACTTCCGCCCAGGCATGGGCATTGTAGTCTGTGATCACTGCCTGATAGCTGCCGTTCGGATCTTTCTCAAAGTCCCCCTCTGTGACCGCGTAGCCGGCCGCGTAGCGGGCTGGAAAGCCCAGCAGACGGAAAATCATGACAGCTGCGCTGGCGTACTGCTGGCAGTATCCCTCATGGGACTCAAAGAGAAAGTGCTCGATGGGGTCTTCGCTGAGCGGAACGATTCCCGGTGTTGTGCTGTAGGAGGCATGCTCCTCGAGTATGTCGTAGACATAACGGAGGGCGGAAGAAAAGTCAGGATGATCCAGACCACTTTCCCTGACAAGGTCTCGGATTTTTGTGAGAGATCCCTCCGGCATCCTGGTGTAAGTATTCTGAGCAAAGTCCCTGTAGGCCGAGAAAAACTCCCCATAGCTGCTATCGCGGATGTCCCCAGGGAAGCTCAATTCGCTGAAGCAGGAGACCGTCAAGGGGTTTCCACCCTCCTCCTCATGGAGGGTCCTGGATGCATAGGGGAGGAAGGGTCCGTTGTCATGGAGCGCATGAATGGTAAGCTCCATGGGTTTTCTGTCAAAAAGCCCTTCGGCATCAAGCGGGAGCTCCCGGAGCAGCTGAGACGTATTCTCAGTCTTTTTGGCATCCTCCATCTCCATGAGGGCTTCCCTTGCACTGTAAAGAAGCTCATCCAGGACATGGGAGGCATCTGTCCCGGAGAGAGAAATCTCCGGGAGATTGGCGTGAATGGAAGGCAGGAGGGAAGAAAGAATAAAGAGGTCGGAGTTGTTCTGCCAGGTTCCATTGACATAATCGCCGCCCTCAAAGCCCTTGAGGTAGAGAACTGTATTCGGGGAGCTGTCAGATGAGAGATTCAACTCCCGAAAACCCACCGGATAGATATTTCCCCGGTTGATCCGGCCGGAAATCTCTCCGGCCCCAAGACCGATCTGGGAGAGAACGGTGTGGAAGGTCTTCTCCTCAATCCTGGAAAAAGCATAGAGGGGCTCTCTGAAGACGGAAGAGAACAGGGCTGAGAGAGGGAAGAGCAGAAGAAGCAGGGCAGCGGCTGTGAGTCCGGCCCGGAAGGTCACCTTCCCCCGGTAGGGCTCATCGGCTTTCATCCATTTCTGGAGGAGACCTGCCCGCGGGCGTTTCTCTCCACTTTGGAGAATCCGCCGCCTGCGGCGCTCCAGAGCCCGCTCCTCTTTGGCAAAGCGTCTGCCGGACATACCGTGCATGGCCCAGAAGGAGGCTTGAAAGATGCCCAGAAGCACCATGGCAGGGACCCCTGGCTCGATGCCGATCATGGGGTTGATGAGAAGAAGCCAGATGGTGACAAAGTAGAGCAGCCAATGGGTCTTGAGAACACTCTCCATGAGAAAGAAGAGGAGCATCATCACAAACATGAGGAAGACCGCCGCGGGGGAAATGTCCGTCTCTGCTTCCGGCGACCCCACAAACATGCTGTAGAGGATCAGGTTGATCTGAGCACGGAGGAGGGGGCTCGAGAGGGAGACAAAGGCGGAGGCGACCGATGTCATGGAAAAGAAGAAGAGGATCTGCATCCGCCCCAGATGTTCCTCTAAAAAACCGAAGAGCGCCGCTGCTCCGAAGATCATGAGAAGAACCGGGAGAGGCTGGAAGGTGATCCCGTCCACGGACAGGATCAGGAAATAGATTCCAAAGACCCCGGCAAGGAGAAAGAGCATGTCATAGCGGGCGCTGGTCTGAATCTCACTTTCAAGGGTTCGTCTTTCTCGCATTCTGTTTCCTTCCTGTTTTTCCCGCTTTGCCAGGCGGATCTATTCGGTAAAGCACGAGATCCCCGGCTCTCAGGCAGAGGTCCCTTCCAAAGACAAGCTGCCCGCTGCCGTCTCCCTGAGGTGCTTCTCCGGCTTCCTCCAGCTCGTAGAGATCTGTGAGGACCCGCTCGGCTTCTTCTCTGTCAGTGACAATCCTGCTTCTGAAGGACCCGCCGGCCGAGACGAAGAGATAATCCCGGACTGTCAAAAGGCCCAGAAGCACCGAGAATAGCCCTGCATAGAATTCGTCATCCCAGAGGAGGCGTTTTCTGAGGCTTTTATTGCGTCTGGCAGCTGTATCATCTTCCGGGACACGCCGGTTGATGTAGAGAGAGAGTCCGGACCCGGCGTTTTCTTCGTACTCCCGGACATACAGCTGATCCAGATCAGCAGTCCGGACGCTCATAGGCCAGTGGATTCTCCGTATGGAGTCTCCTGGGGCATACTCCCGAAAATCCCGGATGTCCGGCGGGAGGGCGCTCTTTTTCGAACGGTTTTCATCGGAGAGCTCCTCTCTTGGCATTTCAGGTGGAAGTGAAATATCCGCCTCCCTGTTGTCTGGGAGAACATAGACTCTGAGGGTCTGCCTCTCCCCGGCTTTCAGCCGGTAAAGGGAGAAATAGTCGTAGACGAAGGCAGGATAGATGGTGATATTCCAGATGCCCAGATGAGGCAGGAACATTGGCAGAAGCAGGGTCCGGTCCTCCCGGATGTCCATGGAGCCAATATAGGTGAGATGCTGCCGGATGAGGCGAATCTCAAAGGGGCTTCCCTGATTTGCCCCATGCGGCAGAAAATCCGCCTTGACCAGAAAGCGTGAGATGGGCAGACTTCCTCTGTTCTCTGCGCGGAGCCGGATGACATGCTTCTCCCCTGTGTGGATAAACGCTGCCGTCTCCAGGAGAGACAGGCGGACATGTCTGCGGAAATACAGGCAGATGGGAAACATCAGAAAAAAGAGGAAAAGCTCCGCCAGGGTCAGGACCAGGATGGTCATGGAGCGGTACATGCCCGCGACATACCAGGTGAGCAGCACAATGATCAGGTAGAAAAAACGGTTCATCTTGTTCTTCCCGTGAGCGATGGCTTTTTGACTGACGAAAGGATGTTCCGGATGATGTCCTCCTTGCTGGACTGACTCAGGCGTGCGCTTTCCCCGAGGATGATCCGGTGGCGGATGATATAGGGAAACTGGGAGGAGATATCAGCGTATGTCACATAGTCCCGTCCCTCGAGGTAGGCGGAGGCTTTTGCCATCGCCCCCAGGGCGATGGTCGCCCGGGGGCTGCCGCCCTCGGCGACCCCCGGGTGCTCCCGGGTGGCCCGGATGAGATCTACGATGTAGCGGGCGGCATTGTCCTTGATGTAAACCTTCTTCACCTCCAGGACCGCGGAGAGCAGATCTTCCGGGGAGAGCACCGGACGCATCTCCGAGAGAAGGGCCTCACTGCCGCGGCCCTGAACGATCTGGAGCTCACTGTCATAATCAGGGTAACCGAAGGAGAAGCCAGTCATAAAGCGGTCCAGCTGGGATTCGGGCAGGCTCTGGGTTCCAGTGGAGCCCCGGGGATTCTCTGTGGCGATCACATAGAAAGGGCGGGGCAGAGACCTGGTCTCCCCCTCGACGGACACCTGTTTCTCCTGCATGGCCTCCAGGAGGGCTGACTGGGTCTTGGGGGACGTCCTGTTCAGTTCATCCGCGAGAAGAAGGTTTGTGAAGACCGCGCCTTCCCGAAAGACAAAAGAACCGGTTCCCTTTTGGTAGATGGAGTATCCGGTCACATCCGAGGGAAGGACATCCGGTGTAAACTGGATCCTTTTGGAATTCAGGCCCAGGGCCTTCGTGAAGGCCAGAGCCGCCGCTGTCTTTCCAACCCCCGGAATGTCCTCCAGAAGGACATTGCCGCCAGCCAGGAAAGTGAGCATAATCTCCCGGATCTGGGTCTTTTTCCCAAAGATGATTGTGCCGACCGCATCCATTACTGCCTCAAATTTGTTTGCCTTCCCGGCATTGTTCTGACTCATGAACGAAAACCTTTCTGAAAAGTCTGAAATTCTGAAAACACGAAATTCCAGAACCCTGAAATCACAAAATCAAAAGCCGTCCAGTCGCAAGCTTCTGCAGGCATTTGGCCGGGCGCAGGCTCCTACGCCTGCATTGAAAGCGCGCCCGGCCTTTGCTTCTGAGCTGTTTACCTCGCTCGGCGACAGGAGCCAAAGGAAACCGGACAGTTACAATCAAAAGCAAGTAAAACACAATCAAAAATCAATGAAATGATCTGAAAGAACATATTTTGTCGGGATCCTGCCCTCAAAGGATCAGTCTGGCAGGAACCTGAACGATCAGGAGTATACCCGCGAGTGTAAGAACCGGCGAGTCAGCCTTCGCGAGCGGCTATATACCGCACGCGCAGCTGGCAGATCCGAATGCTTCCCGATATAAGTCATACTTTGCACTGAAAAAAGTATAATGGGGAAGGGGAGCGGACGCAAGAGGGCTTCAGGACATGAGAAGCTGCCGGCCTTGCTGCGGGGGGATGTCACAGGGAGACAGATTGCTGACGGATCTGGATTTGGCCAGGCTCTGTGGTTTTGATAGAAAGCCTGTTCTGAGAAAGAATCCTGTACAGAATGACACTTTCCTGAACGGAAGGAGAAGAGGAAGGGGACAGGATAAACTCAGAAACAGGAACCTTAAGAGGTATCCTTTAGGCGCATGCCAGTATGGAAGCGACGAAAGGAATATTGCAGAAAAAAGCGGATACACAAAACCAACAATATCTGATATGATGATCATACGAGTTGTACGGAGACTTTATGGCTTCGATAGAACGGATTCGGAATGCGTGCGGCTGCCAGGGGATCGACGGATCCGGATGGCCCGCCAGACTTGATAAGATCAAGGAGGAGAAAATGAAGAATATACTGTTTGTGGCATCTGAGGGCGTGCCTTTTATCAAGACCGGCGGACTTGCGGACGTGGTAGGCTCGCTCCCCAGGGATATTGACCGCCGCTACTATGACGTGCGCGTGATCATCCCCAGGTACAACTGCATGTACCAGGACAAGAAGGACATGATGCATTACGTCACCAACTTCTACATGGACTTCAACTGGAGAAGCATGTATGTCGGTCTCTTCGAGGCTGAGGTGGACGGCATCAAGTACTACTTCATCGACAACGAGGAGTTTTTCTCGACACCTCAGGTTTACACCAATGATCCGCTGTATGAGATCAAGCGCTACGCGTATTTTTCCAAGGCGGCGCTCTCGGTTCTTCCGACCATCGGCTTCCGCCCGGACCTGATCCACTGTCATGACTGGCAGACAGGCCTTGTGCCGGTCTACCTGAAGGAGCGCTTCCAGGAGAATGAGTTCTACCGCGGCATCAAGACCGTCATGACGATCCACAACCTTCGATTCCAGGGCAAGTGGAATATCAAGGATGTTGAGGACATCACCGGCCTTTCCGGCTACTTCTTCACACCAGACAAGCTGGAGGCATACAAGGATGCCAACCTTCTGAAGGGCGGCATCGTCTACGCCGACGCGGTGACCACGGTCTCCCCGACTTACGCCCAGGAGATCAAATCGGAGTTCTACGGCGAGAGCCTGGAGGGCATCCTGAATGCCCGGGAGCATGACCTTCGCGGGATCCTGAACGGGATTGACTACGATGAGTTCAATCCGGATACGGATCAGCTGATTCCACACCGCTTCAATACCTCGAACTTCCGGCATGAGAAGGTCAAGAACAAGACAGATCTACAGGCGGAGCTGAACCTGGAGCGGGATCCCAATCTTATGATGATCGGCATCGTCTCCCGCCTGACGGATCAGAAGGGCTTCGATCTGATCGCCTGTGTCATGGAAGAGATGCTGAGTCTCGATAAGATTCAGGTTGTTGTCCTGGGGACCGGTGAGGACCGCTACGAGAACCTGTTCCGCTATCTGGCCGGGAAGTATCCGGGCAGACTGTCGGCGAACATTTACTACTCGAACGAGCTGTCGCACAAGATCTATGCTGCCAGTGACGCATTCCTGATGCCGTCTCTGTTTGAACCCTGCGGACTCAGCCAGCTGATGAGCCTCCGCTACGGAACCCTCCCGATTGTCCGTGAGACCGGCGGCCTCAAAGACACGGTTATGCCGTACAACGAGTACGAGAACACTGGAACCGGCTTCACCTTCACAAATTATAATGCGCATGAGATGATGCATCAGGTCCGCTACGCGGAGCATGTCTACTATGACAACCGCAAGGAATGGGACAAGATGGTCGAGCGCGCCATGAATCAGGACTTCTCCTGGAAGGCATCCGCTGGTAAGTATCAGGAGATGTATGACTGGCTGATCGGAAGATAAGCGCCCCGGGAAGGAGAGATCCGATATCCCGCCTCTGCCTGAGCGGTCAGGGTGCCCTGAGTTCCTATTGGAATGAAGCGGGATAACACCAGGATATAACCAGCATAATAGAATCGGATCAGGATCAGAATACAGGCAAGCAAGATAGAAGTAAGTATAGAAGTAAGTATAGAAAAAAGCATAGAAAAACATAGGAAAATATAGAAAAGACAGAAATCGACTAGAATAGAAATCAAAGGACGGCTCCGGGACGGAACCGTCCTTTTTATGCTTCAGATTCCCTGAAAGCATAGACTTACAGGGGAAAATGGGGCCGGAGAGCAGGGAACGGAATCGATTGTGTCTGGAAAGCCTAAAGCAGGATGGAGGTGTACCCTTAAGGCTTTTTCTTCGGCCCCGGCTCTTTTTCTTTCCGCAGCATGGTGACGCCCTCACCGGAGCGGGAAGCTGCCAGGCAGAGCTGCTCTATGTAGTATTCTGCGATATCCGTCAGTCTGGTCCGGACGTTTTTGAGGTAGCCGATGGTCATGCGATGTTTCCCCGTCA
This sequence comes from uncultured Lachnospiraceae bacterium, assembly GCA_902797665.1. Taxonomy (GTDB): domain Bacteria; phylum Bacillota; class Clostridia; order Lachnospirales; family Lachnospiraceae; genus Porcincola. The sequence goes on from CADBUA010000506.1 coordinate 7,269, forward strand.
GGGGGACCGCCGCGAAATCGCTGCCGTTCAGATCCTCGGTGATGATGCCGGAACAGAGGGTGTAGGCATTCAGGCCCACCATCAGGTTCAGCATTGTGGCTCGATCATCTGCCTTGATGATCTTGGCGTATTCATAGGTGCTCAGCACTTCCTCAGCAAAGTAGAAGGAATTGTAGGTGCCCTGCTCAAAGGACAGGCAGGGATAGGGGCGGAGCTCTTCGATGGAGATCTCCTTCTGGCCTGCTAAGGGGTGGTTCCTGTGAAGGTAGACCGAGACAGAGCACTCAAAAAGGGAGTGGAACTCCAGACCGTACTCGTGGAAAATCTTTGTCAGGGCTTCCCGGTTGAAATCGTTGAGGTAGAGAACGCCAACCTCACTTTTCATGCTGCGGACATGCATCATCACTTCGTGGGTCTTCGTCTCATGGATCGCGAACTCATAGTTGTCCATCCCAAAGGAGCGGCAGGTCCCGATGAAGGCTTCCACAGCAAAGGAGTAGTGCTGGCAGGAGACCGAAAAGCGGGTCTTCCTGGAGCCCTTGTCGACAAAGCGCTCCTTGATCATGCCGTACTGCTCCATGATCTGACGGGCGTAGCCCAAAAACTCCTCCCCATCCTGGGTGATGGAAATCCCCCGGTTGGAACGGGAGAAGAGGACAATGCCGATTTCCTTCTCCAGGTCCTTGATGGTGGCGGAGAGGGAGGGCTGGGTGATGAAGAGGGTGTGGGCAGCCTCATTCATGCTTCCGGAGTCCGCGATTGTGACTGCGTAGCGCAGCTGCTGGAGTGTCATCTTTTTTCCTCCATAGGGTGGTTTCATGCCGGAAAGCACACAGACTGCCGGCGATGATCGGATTTTCTCATATGCACGCGAGCATATACTGCGGCCTGAGACGATCCGTGACGAATTCGCAACTGTCCAGTCCGCTTTGGCCGCTTGTCGCCGTGCGTGAAAGGATAGGACAAAAACAAAGGCCGGGTGCTGATTTTCTTAGTCGCGAGTATAACAGCTCTGTGCGGGCGGGGATATTTCCAGCACATGGCCTGTCAGGGTGTTTTCCAGGCGAAAAGCTGGAAGGATCCCGCATGACCGCAATTGTAGCCTAAAAGTGCCGGAAAAGATACTGGGGAAAGAAGAATGGGCATATTCTGGTGACGCGCCTGTGAGATGAATGAATGCTTTCCGTTATCAGGCACTCTGGAACAGAAAGTCAGGAAGAAAGAAAAGCGGAGAATCAGAAAATCAGAAAGTCAGAAAGCGTTTTCTGCAAACGCTTTCCGGAGAACCCCAGGCAGCTGATCAGCCCTGAAAGCAGGAGGGGAGGCGCGAGAAGATCCCCCGAAGGCGGTTGGACCCTGTAAGCATGGCGGGAGATTGAATTGCCGTAACTGCGCAGCCTGCTTTGCGCACTTGCCGCGAAAAGCGATTCCATACATTTCAAAAGAAAAGGCCGTGCACATTGCATGCGGCGGCAGGTGCCTGCGCCCAGTCTCGCAGCTCCTGGACGCTTGCGGCTGGAGAGGTACGAATTGCCAAAGGAGGAGGCATCTGGTAAAATTACCGGAAAAATTAAGGAAAGTGCGGCATTTTTTTCCATCCGGTCAATTCCAGATCTTTGTCTGAAGAGGGAGCGGGTGCTTTCCGCCAGAGATTTACCCGCGAGCGTGAGAAAATGGGATATACTGGCGCGAGTGGGTATATCCCGGCGACGCAGCTGGCAAATCTGAATGGTTCCCGGTATAAACCGGCCTCAATCAGATGGATCAGGATGGAATGGGGCTTCTGCCGCAGAAGAAGAGGATGTCCATGATAGAGATTGAAGTAAAGCATTTGTCGAAGACCTTTCGGCAGAAGGACCTTTCGGTCGATGCCCTCTGTGATATCAGCCTCTCCATCGAGAAGGGGGATATCTTCGGGATCATCGGCATGTCCGGGGCAGGTAAGTCGACGCTGGTGCGCTGCCTGAACTACCTGGAGCGGCCATCCGACGGGCAGGTGTTCATTGAGGGGCGGGAGCTGGGAACCCTCTCGGAGAAGGAACTCCGGAGGGAGCGCATGAAGATCGCCATGATTTTCCAGAGCTTTAACCTCCTGAGCCAGAAGAATTCCCTGGACAACATCTGTTTCCCTATGCAGATCCAGGGGAAGAATCGGAAGGAAGCGCGGGAGAGGGCAAAGGAGCTTCTGGAGCTGGTCGGGCTGTCCGACAAGGCAAAAAGCTATCCCAGCCAGCTCTCCGGTGGACAGCAGCAGCGGGTTGCCATTGCCAGGGCCCTGGCCTGTGAACCCAGTATCCTGCTCTGTGACGAGGCGACTTCAGCCTTGGACCCGCAGACCACGGAGTCAATCCTGAATCTTCTGAAGGAGATCAATGAGAAGATGGGGATCACCATCGTGATCATCACGCATCAGATGGCTGTGATCCAGAAGGTCTGCAACCGTGTTGCGATTATCGAGAACGGGCATCTGGTAGAACATGGCAGCGTGATGGAGATCTTTGAGCATCCCAAGTCCCATGCGGCCCGGGAACTGATCCTCAGGGACGCCCACGGCGACATCTCGGGTGCCGCAGCCATGGTGGACGAGATCCACAAAGGGCAGAAGCTCCGTATCGTCTTCTCGGAGAACTCAGCTTATGAGCCGGTCATCTCCAACATGATTCTGCAGTTTGGCCAGCCGGTGAACATCCTCGGAGCCAATACGAAAAATGTCGGAGGGGTCGCGAAGGGGGACATGCTCCTGCAGCTCCCGGAAAACCGGGAAATGCAGTTCAAGATGGAGAATTATCTCATAGAGAGAGGACTCGCGATTGAGGAGGTGAACGACTGATGAATGAACAGCTCTGGCAGCTTCTTGGCCAGGATACCCTGACGACCATTTACATGACCCTGGTTTCCACAGCTTTTGGCTATCTGGTCGGTCTTCCGCTGGGGGTGGTTCTGACAGTGACAGACAAGGATGGCATCAGTCCACATCCGCTGATCTACCGGATCATCGATGTGATCACCAACATCATGCGAAGCATTCCCTTTATCATTCTCCTGATGGTGCTGATCCCCTTTACCCGTTTCCTGATCGGGAAGTCCTACGGGCCCACCGCGACGATCATCCCTTTGGTGATCTCGGCTGCGCCCTATATCTCCAGGATGGTGGAGTCCTCCCTGACTGAAGTGGACAAAGGGGTCATCGAGGCCGCCCGCTCCATGGGGGCCTCCAACTGGGAGATTATCTTCCGGGTCCTTCTTCCGGAAGCCAGGATCTCGCTCATCGTCGGCGTGACGATCACACTGGGTACGGTTCTTGGCTACACGGCCATGGCCGGAACTGTCGGCGGCGGCGGTCTTGGCGCGGACGCCAAGACCTACGGCTACCAGCGCGGGAACATGATCTTCCTCGGCTGGACCATTGTGATTCTGGTGGTTCTGTTCCAGATCTTCCAGATGACCGGAATGAAGATCGCAGATATGATGGACCATAGAAAGTAATACAGAAAGCAGGCAGGTCTTGAGAAAGAGGGGACATCCTGAATCTGAATTGCCCCGGAAGGGCGGAGCAGGACGGAAAGATGTTCTGTTATAGGCTCAGCCTATAACGGGCGATAAGTTTCCGGTAATGGACCTTTCAAGGGCCCTGTGCTATGATTCGGACTGGCAGGAAAAAAGGAACCTCCCTCGGAAAACAAAGTGCTTTTGAAACTTGCATGAGTGCTTCCGCTAAGAAGGCTCCTGAAAAACAGAGAAGGAGAGGTATTGAAAATGGGTAGAAAATTTGCAGCTGCATTTCTGGCAGGCCTGATGGTGCTTGGTTCACTTTCCGTCGGCGCTTTCGCGGAAGAGGCGGAGAAGATCACGGTGGCAGCTTCCTCGACCCCTCATGCGGAGGTTCTGGAGTTCGCAAAGCCGATCCTTGAGGAGCAGGGCTATGATCTTGAGATCACCGTGTTTGATGACTATATTCAGCCGAACAACGTTGTTGAGAGCGGAGATTTTGACGCAAACTACTTCCAGCACATCAACTATCTGAACGCATTCAACGAGGAGCACAAGACGCACCTTGTCAATGCCGGCGAAATTCATTATGAGCCGTTCGGCATCTATCCGGGCACCAAGAAGAGCCTGGATGAGCTTTCTGATGGCGATGTGATCGCGGTTCCGAATGACACCACCAATGAAGCGAGAGCCCTGCTGCTGCTTCAGGCGAATGGAATCCTGACGCTGAAGGAAGGCGCAACGATCAACGCCACAAAGCTGGATATCGAGGACAATCCCAACAACCTTGACATCGAGGAGTTTGACGCAGAGTCCGTCTCCCAGCACATCGAAGATGCGGCTTTTGTCGTTCTGAACGGCAACTATGCCCTTCAGGCCGGCCTGAATGCCGGCAGCGATGCATTGGCAGTTGAGGCCGCAGACTCCGACGCGATTCAGCAGTATGTCAACATTATTGCCGTCGCCGAGGGCAATGAGGACCTTCCGAAGATCCAGGCGCTGGTCGAGGTTCTGAAGTCTGATGAGGTCAAGGACTACATCAACGATAGCTATCAGGGCGCTGTTGTCCCGTTTGAGGGCAGCGTGGAAGCTGAGACGGAGGCTGATGCCTGATTTTCAGGATCAGATCCAGGCTGAGAGACTGAGCCGTGCAGGTTGGGATTCTCAGCTCGGAGAAGAAACGGTTTGAAACGGTATGAACCCGGAGAGAACACTCTCCGGGTATTTCAATTCAAATCAGGCACAGTTCCTCTGCGTATTGACTTTTCGTAGCTGTCCAGCCGCAAGCGCTTTTTCAGCTACAAGGCCAGAGCCGCAATGCTCTGGCCTTTTTCTTGTTCGGGCGAAATCCAGAATCCCAGCATCGAACATCCTTTATGCCTGTTTCCGCCTCATGCGGGAGAGTTCCTCCGCTTCCCCCATGTCATGTATTTCTGCGCCTTGCCTGTGCATCAGATGCATGGAAGAGAACGATTGGAGTATTGCTTACCCTCACGATGGGACTGCCC
>CADBUA010000507.1 GCA_902797665.1 uncultured Lachnospiraceae bacterium
AGAGAAAGAGGAGGGCAGGAAGATGATCGATATCAACGAACAATATCAGAACGATGACTGGTTCTTCGAGGAAGATGACGACGGGTGACTCCCCGCTGCTAAGCCATGGAAAGATGAAGGCAGAAACTCTGTGCGTTTTGATCTTGCCTTATATGTTGTATATAATATATATTGTATGACATATACAATTTTATCGACGTTTTACAAATTTTTTCATGTTATCCATTCTTTGATGTATACAAATTCTCATTATTTATATTTCAACATTTTTGCTTTTAATATATTATTATTCCCTTTTTATTTTTCTTCTCTTTTTCTGATGAGTTCTTTCAGGCCAGGGGCCATCACAAGTCAGAATGCATGGAGGGATCGCAATGGGAAGGCCCAAAGGAAGCGCTTCATGCAGAGTCCGCAGCTGCCGATCCTTCAGAGAAGCTTTCTCCAGAGAAAGTGAAGAGGACCCTCCCGGACGGTTCAGTATCCGAGGCGAGAGCTGAACGCCTATCTCATCGATGCGTCCAGAAAGCACTGGATGACGCAATCTCGCAGAGGAAGAATCCATTCGGCTCGGCTATTGCGAGGAAGCCCGGCGGCATCGCAGGCTATATCGACGCGGAGCATCCCCTAAAGCAGCCTCCCAGTATCATGCTGAAGGTCGAAAATGAGGTCTGGATCCACGATGGCCTCCCCCAAAAGGGAGACAGGCCTGTCCTGGATCAAATCCCAGACTGCCGTCTCCCCGCTCGCGCCTTTATATAGCAGCTTCTCATGCTCCCGCCTGTCACTGAAGTCATCAATGGGGCTTTTTGAGGAGAACCCTGGAAAAGTATTCCTGAAAGGCCCTGGCAAACCAATGAGTGTTCTTGCATAACGGCATCTCTGCCCTCCCCGCGGGATGCCGCTCTTATAGACAGCGATTGAGAAAGGAAATCAGATGATACTTTCACCACCAAGATATACGCACGGTGACCGCGTCAGTTTCATAAACAACGGGAAGGTGATCACCGGGACGGTCTACGAGATCGACCGAAAATACTCGTTCCTGTGTCCGGAGGGAATCAGCTACGACATCCTCTCCGGCTACATGCTCTACCGTCATGTGAATGAATCAAGGCTGTCTCTTCTCAAAAGTTGAGTGCTCCAAACAAAAAAGCTCCGCAGGATATCCCCTTCCTGCGGAGCTTTATCTGCCAAAAGGTACATAGATCGCTATGCCCGGCCGTCTTTGCCAGGCTGCTTCGAAAAGCGTGAAAGGATAGAGCCGATAGAGCAAAGACAGGCGCATATGATACCCGCGTTCGCGTGAGAAGCTGCGATAAAATTGGCGCAAGCGGACAGATACCGGTGAAAGGCCTGGCAAATTCGAATGCTTCCCGCTATATAGCGGTGGCAGGAGCCTGCGACGGTTCTGATCGCTGCCAGGCACTTGCGGCTTTACTGCCAGCATCAATCAGCTATCCCCCGCGCTGCAGATGGCCTGAGCAGGCAAGCAGATATCGGAGCGCGGTGATCTTTCCCTTCTCCCTGTCCACCGGCAGCTGAGATGCCCGGTAAACTGCCCATGCCTGATGTTCTGCTCTGCCTGGCTGAACTGCCCAGCCTGTCTCCAGGATGCGCGTTCACGATATTCGCGGCTTTTCTTAATGGTTTTTCTCTTGCCCCTTCATCGTTTATTCATGTCTTCCCCTCTGGAAGCTGATATTGTAAAGTCAAGTCAGAAAAACAAGAATTCTTCATCTTCCTCCTTCCATTCAATATATATAGACGGTCCGTTCATCTACAGCCTACGGGGAAAGGCTCAGATGAACGGATTTTGTCTGTTCTCATGAACTCCATATCTTTCCGTATTCTCGATCCCGTGTCTACAAGACTCCCAGGCTTTCCAGAAAGAGCATAATAAACGCGCCAAGGATCAGGAGCATGAACGTCCACAGAGCGAGCGCAAGTCCGCACTTCAGAAAAAAAACGGCGGGATGCTTTCCTATCTTCAAAAGCCCAAGCCTCGTGCGGACATGGAAGAGGTCAAAAAGAAAAACATACCAGCTCAGACAAATGAGCAGGGATGCCGTCACGCTGTAAAAACCCCGAGGCGTGCTGGCTTCTATTCTGTAACCATAGGCGAAAAATGCAGCCACGAACGTGTAGGCGCATAGTGCCAGGAGAGAGAGGAAAAAATTTCCGCTGCGAAAGCCCGGGATCTTTCTGAAAAAGGCAAAAGCCCTCCCCGGGAGTGCGCTCAGAGAAAAACCCATCTCCCATTCTTTTTCGACCATCCTCAGCGCATGCAGCATCTCTTCCGCATTCTGGTAGCGGTTCTCCCGGTCAAGTTCCGATGCCTTTTGAATAACGGAGCCGAGCGGCCGGTCTGCCAGCTGATCCTGCGGGTATCTCCCGGTCAGACAGATGTTGAGCAGGACACCCAGGCTGTACAGATCCGCCCGCCTGTCCGTACGCCGAAATCCGTACTGCTCTGGCGCAGCAAAACCCGAAGTCCCCAAAAGCTGCGTGTCCCGATCCTCCCCGGAAAGACCGGGCTGGTCCCCCCTGCGGGCGATATCAAAGTCTGTCAGATAGACTGTTCCGTTGTCTCCCAGCATGATGTTCTCAGGCTTAATGTCCCGATGGATGATGGAGAGATGATGGACCGCCTCCAAAGCTTCCAGAAGCTGAATTCCAATGGCTGCGGTACTCCTTGCATCCAGGGTCTCACGCTCATCCAGAATCCGACTCAAAGCCATTCCGGAGAGATACTCCTCGTAGACATAGGCCCGGTCCTCCGCCTCCTGAATGGAATAGACCCTGGGGATATGCGGAAGCCTCTGACCTGCCAAAAGGGTGTAGACTGGGATCTGCTCCCGGGAGATCACCCGTCTCACATAGATCCGCCCAGTCTTCTCCTCCCGGCAGGCTTCCAGACTGCACTTGCTGTTCATAAAAAAGAGAAAGCCCTGTCCCCTGCTGCCTTCGATATTGCCTTCGATATTGCCTTCGATATTGCCTTCCATGCTGCCTTCCCAGGGGATGATATCGGGCAGCATGAACTCTTGCGGCAGCTCTCCGAAACGATCTTTACCCACTTGATCACCTGAACCTTACAGAGTCAGAAATCACCCGCAGCAGGGCAGAAACGGACAATCACACGGTCAATCCAGCGCTTATTGATGGGGAGAAAGATCCCGGCGGCAGGGCCAACCAAAAAGGCGCAGATCATGGTCCCCAGCCCCACGGTACCGCCAAGTGCAAAACCCAAAGTGACAAAAGTCAGATCCACCAGGATTCGGACCAGCGAGAACTTCTTCCCCGTTTTGTCCGCGATGACGATCGCGACCAGATCATTGGGGCCGGTGCCGGCATCTGACTGGATCACGATGGTCATCCCGAAAGCCAGGATGATGCAGCCGAGGGCAAGGCCTGTGATTCTCACCCACATCGGGTCATAACGGTTGAAGAGATCCCGCAGAAAGAAGGTGAAAAAGTCGATGATCGGGCCGCCCGCAAACATGCAGAGGATTGTTCCGATCTTCACGTAGGACCTGTCAACAGCCAAAAGCACAAGGATGATCAGGAAAGAGATCCCCATATGGGTCCTCCCGTGGGTCAAAAAACCGGCTCCTGAAAGAGCGCTGAGGCTCCTGAAAATTCCCTGCACCAATACATTGAATGGATCCGATCCGAGTTCTGCCTGGAGAAAAAGCGTCACCCCGAGATGAGCAATCGTCAGTCCAAGCAGCAGGATCAATACCCTGAGCGCCATCTCTTTGCCTTTTCTCATCTAATTTCTCTCTTCTTCTATCTGTTCTCTGAATAAGCTCATTACGCTCTCTCGATAATCTCTGAATGGCCTGAATGGCCTGAATGGCCTTTTACCAGTCTCTTGCATTTTTCTGCCATTCTCCTGATTCCCTGTATCTCAGGGCGTTCCAAGCACAGTCAGCCTGCCGCGGCCCTGCTTCTTGGACTGATAGAGGCCCTCATCCGCTCGCTCGATCACGTTTTGAAGTTCCAGCTGGTCCCCGATCTGGGCAGCGCCCACGCTAACTGTAACCTTTACAGGAAGGCCATCAAGGCCATCCGCGATTTCCTTCACGAGGCCTTCCAGTTTTTCTGCAGCCTCTGTGCTTTCGAGTACATGGACTCCAATAAACTCATCCCCACCCCAGCGTCCTGTGATGGAGCGCCCCTCCTGAAACGCCATGATCTTTTCCGCGATCCCGGAGAGCACTTTGTCACCGGTCATGTGACCATAGCTGTCATTGATGCCCTTAAAGAGATCCACGTCAACCAGATACAGACAGGCACCGCTCAGAAGACCATCCTGCTTCAGCTTCTCATACTGCCTGATGAATGCCTTGCGGTTTGCAAGTCCTGTCAGTTCATCGGTTGTCGCCAGCGTGATGATATGATTGCGATAGCGGATCAGCTGTTCGTCCACCAGGATCAGAATGGTGGAAAATACCACAACAAGGAGGAGCAGCGTGATCCGGATCACGGCCTTGACATTATTGTAGAATTCGCTGTTCCGGTGGACAATCAGAAGGCGGGCAATCCCTCCCGGGAGTGGATAGGAAACATAGAAAATGCCATTGAAGCGCATCGGTCCACCCCGCTTGAGCCAGCTCCCGTTCGTGTTCTCCACATCCCACACATCCCCCTCCTGGATGTAAGAGCTCCCAGAGCCGATGACCAGCCCGTTATTGTCCAGGTAGGCCAGATCCATGTGATTGACCCGCGCCACCGACCGAAGATAGCTGTGCATGATCCCGGAGGAGGCACGCTCCGCCGTCACATCCCCGAATTCATCGTTGAGCTCCTCCACCATGGTTCCAAGCCAGACCTCTGTGTAGCGCTCTGTCGAGTACTTGATGATCGTCCCGGTGGCATAGATCACTGACAGAGCCGCGAGAAGAGCGCCGGCAATCAGGATGAGGTCGATAATAACGACGTTTGAGATTCCAACCGTTTTCTGTTTCCCCTTTTTCTTTTTCATAAAACGCTCACACTCTCCTGCTGCGCTTTCTAAGTCCCCCGGATCTGCCCGGAGGCCTCGTCTTCCTGAAATCCCTGCATAGTCGTGTCATCGCCGTGGCGATTCAGTATGTGCCAGCATAAACGAACTGTCCATTCAGCTTTCTGCCCTTTGCGCTGAGCGTCCGAATCCGCGAAACATCTGGCGCAATCGGGCAGATCCCCTTGACAAGTCCCACAGAGAGAGTCTGAAAATCCAGAACACTGCCTCTGTTTGGCATACAAATCTTATCCGTCAAAGACAGTATAACACAATTCAAAGGCCGAGACAGTCCAGCAGAATATACTGCAGTTTCAGAGATAACTCGTATATTTAACTCAGAGATGCACAAAGAAATCTATATTGTTTGCTGATCGGACTTGTGTCAACATGTCTCAGAAATGCGTAAATGACGCTATTTGAATGCATTAATGTATTATAAAACTAAATACAAATGGTTATAATCTTTTATTACATTCATTTATTGAAATAATAAAGATTTTGCC
>CADBUA010000508.1 GCA_902797665.1 uncultured Lachnospiraceae bacterium
CTCGCGTCCTCCTCTTGATCCTGTCTCCTGAATCTCTCTTTCCAGATCCAAAAGAAGAAACGCGAAGCATTCCCGCTTATCATAACACGAAATGCCTCGTTCAGGAGTGGGAAAATATGCCAGCTCTGACTTCTCCATCCGGAGGGAAGGAGCAAAAAAGGGGGGGGCAGCCACAATAAAAAGGCTTCGAAATATACAGCTTTTGTAGCTGTCCAGTCGCAAGCGCCTGGAAGGTACAGATCCGGGCGCAGGCTCCTGTCGTCGCATTCAATCTGCGCCCGGCCTTTGCTTCTGAGCTGCATGGCCTCGCTTGGAGCAAGCGGCCAGAGCGGGAAGCATTCGAATCTGCCACGTGTTTCAGCTGTATATGCCCGCCCGCGATAGTTTATCGCATATTCTTGTGCCCGCGGGTATAAACGGCCGCAGGTCCCTTTTTCTCAGGGATGCTTTCACGTCAGCGGCAAAGGTCATAGCAGAAAAAGAGCCCTGCCCGGGAACGGGCGGGGCTCTTTGAACATTTTCGTTTGACCTAATATGTGAGCGATTCCATCATTTCCTTCTATAAATAGTGTCTGCAATAATGTCTGCATCGCCTGACATGCGAGCACCATCGAAAGAAGAGAGCGAAGCTCCTGAGACCCCAGGCAGAACCGCTGCAAGCACAGGAGATGCGAGAAGCGATTCCTGGGACATTCTGTGGGAGAACGAAGCGCGAAAGAATCCCTGGCCCATTTCGGACGATCATCTTGTATGATGGGCATCTCCCTTTCATGCGGAAATGACCGGAAATGATGAAAGGGACTTTTTCGATCGAGCTGCCGCATCCACTTTCCCTGAAGCTGATGGCCCAGTGCTCTTTTGATTTTCTTTTGAATGTATGACCTCGCTCAGCGACATGCGGCCAAAGCGGACTGGACAGTTACCGGTTTTTTCTGATCAATAGTTCTCCGCATGGATCTCGAAATAGCTCTGCGGATGGGCGCAGACCGGACAGAGATCCGGAGCCTTGGTGCCGACGACGATGTGGCCGCAGTTTCTGCACTCCCAGACTTTGACTTCGCTCTTCTCAAAGACCTTCTGCATCTCGACATTCTGAAGGAGGGCGCGGTAGCGTTCCTCATGGTGCTTCTCAATCTCCGCGACCTGGAGGAACTTCTGTGCCAGCTCCGGGAAGCCTTCCTTCTCAGCAGTCTCCGCGAAGCCCTTGTACATATCTGTCCACTCAAAGTTCTCACCAGAAGCCGCAGCCTCAAGGTTCTGCGCGGTGTTCCCAATGCCGCCGAGTTCCTTGAACCACATCTTGGCATGTTCTTTCTCGTTGTCCGCGGTCTTCAAAAACAGGGCGGCTATCTGCTCATATCCCTCCTTCTTCGCGGCGGACGCGAAGTAGGTATACTTGTTCCTGGCCTGGGACTCGCCGGCAAAAGCGGCTTCCAGATTTTTCTCTGTCTGTGTTCCTGCGTACTTTGACATATGATCCTCCTTCTATCCCCGGTAACATCAGCATCTGCCGGGACTCTTCAAGGGTATGCCCGCTTGCGCCAATCCTTTACAGAATCCCGCGCTCGCGAGTATCTTTTCCGCTGCTCCTGAATTCTATCAAATGCCTCCCTGCCTGTAAAACAGGAAGCGGTCCAGTCGCAGGTTCCTGTAGGCATTCATCCGGGCACAGGCTCCTGTCGCCGCGTTCAATCTGCGCCCGGCCTTTGCTTTGAACTGTATGACCTCGCCTGGCGACAAGCGGTCAAAGCGGACTGGACAGTTATACCCGCGAGCGTGAGAATCTGCGACGAAATTGGCGCGAGCGGACATATACCGATGAAACACCTGGCAAATTCAAATAGCTCCCGCTGTACAAACAGAAGAGCCCTATGCCGTTTTTGAGCATCTGCGCCCATCTTTCTCTTCCACAGGATTTCTGCACAGCTCTTCCTTACGTTTTCAGGCAAAAAGGCCCCAAACAAAAGAGCCGGCAAAGCCGGCTCCCTCTTTTTCTTTCTGTCACTTCTTTTTCCCGTTCCCGGACTTTAGCCCGGACCGAATGACCTTGGCGGAGAGGATCTCTCCCCCTTTCCCAAGATTCACCCGAAGGGTACAGAAACTGGCAATCTCCCCACCCTTCCAGTTCTGCCGATAGTGGAGATAGACCAGCGTCGTCCCGGCTTTGTGCCCCTTGAGGGTAAAGGTCGTATTGCCTCCGACCCCGTCTTTTCCTTCCGGGTTCGGAGCCTGGATGTAAATCTTCTGATACAGGGAGAGGGTCTCCTCCTCCCCGATTCTGAGAACCCACTCATAGCCCGTCGCCGGGTTTGCCCGAAACCTGAGCTTTAAGGTGTTTCCCGACTGTTTGACAAAAACCGGCTGACTGTCCTCCCGGGACAGATCCAGCGGCAGATATTCCGTCATTTCACTGCTCTGACTCTGTGTGGCCTTCTCCGATGCCGCCGAGGGATGCATGAGCATCGAAAAAGCCATGAACAAAGACAGCAGCAGAGCTGCAATCTTTTTTCTTTTCATCCCGTCTTCCCCTTCTCTAAGAACGCATTGTGCAATCTGAGCATATTTATCACAACAAAAATTCTGGCAGTTTGAGATTTATAAGATTTCTGAACAAACTGAATCCGTTTTCAATAACCAGAATCATTATCATTTGTAAAGTAAATCTCCGGTATATGCCCGCTTACGCCGATGTTTGCGAAGAATTTCAGCAACGGTCCAGTCCGTTCTGGCCGGATGCCTGCAGGCGCTTGCATCTGGACAGCTACGTTTTTTCGCTCGCGGGTATCGCTCCAAAGAGGCCCCTTTCCACTCCCTGTCTTTTTAGACGGCATCCGTCGCTTCCCCGTCACAGGGAAGTGAAAAAGATCCAGGCTCAGATCGCTTAAGAGACGACCCCAGTCACATAGGGGGCAAACGCCCGAAGGAGCTTCTCCCGGATCCGAACGGTCAGATGCATGCCGTCCCCCTCGTAAGTCTCCTCCAGAACCTCAGACCACTCCTGAATCTGGTGTTCCACTGCGGAGTCCCTGTAAGGAATCAGCAGGCGGACCTCACTGATCTCGCCGTAAAGATGCTCTCCAATCAGGGAGATCAGCTCCCCGATGCCTTTTCCAGATCTCGCGGAGAGATAGATTTTTCCAGCTGAGAGATACGGGATCTCCTCCCCGCGATCAGGATCCAGGTCCACCTTGTTCATGACCCGGATCAGGGGGATCGAGCCGGCTCCAAGTGATCTCAGTGTCCGTTCCGTGACCTCCATCTGCATGGCATGATCTGGATCAAAAGCGTCCACGACTTCCAGCAGGAGATCAGCCTTGACGGCCTCCTCCAGAGTCGAATGAAAGGCTTCCACCAGGTCGGCGGGAAGCGCGCTGATAAAACCGACTGTATCCGACAGCAGGAAGGGTGGGCTTCCCTCCGGCCGGATCTTGCGCACTGTGGTGTCGAGGGTCGCGAAAAGCATGTCCTTCACGAAGACGTGCTTTTCCTCCTCCTCCCCGCACCAGTCGATCAGGCTGTTCATCAGGGTAGATTTGCCGGCGTTGGTATAGCCCACCATGGCCACCAGAGGAATCTGGGAACTCTCCCTTTTCTTCGTCTGCGTCTCCCGGCTCTGGCTGATCTTCTCCAGTTCCCGCCTGAGGGATGCCATCCGCTTTTCGATATGCCTGCGGTCCAGCTCGATCTGCATCTCACCGGAGCCCTTGTTGGACATGGAACCCCCGGTTCCAGCCTGTCTGGAGAGGTTTCTTCGAAGTCCCACCAGCCTCGGCAGCATGTATTTCAGGGAGGCGTACTCCACCTGGATTCTGGATTCCCGCGTCCTGGCATGCATCGAGAAGATTCGCAGGATCAGGTTGGTCCGGTCGAGGACTTCTGTCTCCAGGAGATTGCCCAGGTTGGCAATCTGAGAGGGGGAGAGGGTATTGTTGAAGATGACCAGGTCCGCCCCGGTATCGAGGACCAGCTCCCGGATCTCTTCCACCTTCCCGGACCCGCAGCAGGTCGCGTTGTCCTCATACGACAGGCTCTGGGTGACAATACCCGATATATCAATTCCCAGGGTCTTTGCCAGGCCCTCCAGTTCCTGCAGCTCCACATTGAAGTGGGGGTCTCCATTCAGCATCACCCCTACGAGAACCGCTGAGCGGGCGCCTGTCTCCGTCTTATAGCCGGTCCGATCTTCCCGGCGCGCATCCGTGTTCATTGTCCTCCTTCCCGGACCAGATCTCTGGCTCGAAAACTTGTTTCCATGTTTCCAGAATCTCTGAATCTCAGGCTCCTGCAAAACGCGCTCAGATCCCTGATTTGAATGATTACGCGAAGATTCATCAGGCCGGCGGTCAGAGATCTGAAGCTGAAGCATGAGTATGAGTATAAATAAAAATATAATTTTAAATATAAATACAAATAAAATTATAAATAGGTGTATCTGTATGGCTGTGGTTATGAATACAAATTTAAAGTTTATGCATTCATATGATTATATATATTTACATACCCAAAAATAGAATGCATGGATCAATCCATCCCAAATATTATTTTTTAGATCTACATACTTTCTGTTTTCGTCATTTTCCCTTTAATCTGTTCTGAACAGGTTCAAACTTCAGCATTTTTGTTCCTTTACAGTTTGCTTCCAGATCTGTTACAAAAAGATGTGGGTGGGAAAAGCTTTATAGGCATGCTGCATCTACAAGCTTCCATAGGAAAGATTGTGCTGTCAGCATGCCTTTTTTCATCCATTCCCGGACGCTGAATTGCCTCTCCTGTCTGTCAGATCCGCAAAAGTGTTCGCTTCTTCAGGCTTCAAAGCAGATCGTATTCCGCCCGGAAGATCGTGCCTGTCCAGTCGCAGGCTCCTACGCCCGCATTCAATCTGCGCCCGGCCTTTCCTTTTGAACTGTATGGCCTCGCCCGGCGGCAAGCGGCCAAAGCGAACTTGACAGTTACGGAAGATCATCCATACACCGGATGGACAATCCTGCCTTTTTTCTGAACGATCCTGAAAAAGTCTGTGAAGACCCGGGGCAAGCCAGCTGCAGAGAAAAGCCTGGCCTTTCTTCGCGCAGCCTTGACGGATGCCCGCGCCATTTCTAATCCTTTCGCGCGCGGGTCTATTTCTCTTCAGAGAGCTCATGTTCCAGATCACACACGCCGCTCTCCTTCATCGCCCGAAGAAGAGTCTTCCGGCTCCGTGTCATGATCAGTTCCTGAGGGAAGTGAATCTCGTTCAACATCCCAAGGACCTGGCTGACCTGTCCAACCTTCAGGCAGATATGCGCGTCGGTGGTCACGGCAGCGGGAACGCCGAGCTCCGCGCAGCGGAGCGCGATCTTCCTGCACCTCTCCACCGCCTCCTCACTGTCAAAGCTGTGCTCATTGAACTCGATCATCTTGTGGAGACGCCCGGCCTCCCTCAATACCTCGTCTATGGCAAAATCAAGTCCGGTCCTTCCGATATGGCCGAGGACCAGCACTTTCTTCTGCCTGAGCGCGCCCAGATACATCTCTGTGATCCCCGCTTCATCGAGACCTCTGGTAAAGTCCTTTCCATGGACACTTGCAATCACGTAGTCCATGCGGGATGTTGCCCAGCCATAGAGGGTCCGGGATTCACCATCCCTGTAGAGATCGCCGGTGATCGTGCTGCTGATCGGGATATCCTGACCGAAAAGGTCTCCCTCCCTGTTAACAATATCCGCCTCACAGCCCCGGAGGAGGCAGAGATCCCCGATCCACCTGGGCCAGTCCTTCTCGCAGAAAAGATACTGGTAGTTCCTGTGATCTTTGTACTCCGGAAACTGCATCGAAGAAAAGTGGTCCGCGGAGCCCAAAAGCTCCAGGCCCGCTTTTTTCGCCCATGTCACGTTCTCCATGATCGTGCTGTAGGCATGCCTGGAGAAAAGCGTATGCGTATGGATGTCACATTTATTTTCAGGAATCATTCCCCTCTCCTCCTTCCGGATCTGTAGCTGTCCAGTCGCAAGCGCCTGAAAGCGACGGGCCGGGCGGAAGCTCCAGGCCCTGAGTGCTGTGCGCCCGACCGTGTCAAGCCCCGCTACTATATCACAAGAGAAGGCAAACATCGAAAGAGAATCCTCAGAGGGCCTGGCTGACTCCGCCTGATTGTGAAAAAAACAGAAGGCCCAGGAAGGGCCTTTCAGGCAGAAGGCAGGGGCTTTCGCCCCTGCCTTCCCTGCGAGAAACTCCAGGATCTTTTGCCCCTCGCTTTCTCATTCTTCAAGCTTTTCTTTTACCTTCAGCAGGTACTCCCGGATTTTCAGATGCTGCGGACATGCCTTCTCGCATTTCCCACACCTGATACAGTCGGAAGCTTTGCCGACGCCCTCCGTTTCGGAGAGCTCCCTGTAAGCCTCCCTCTGGGGCGCGGTCCAGCCGCCGCCGGCCTTCTGATACTCGTTGTACAGCTGGAAATACTCCGGGATCGGGATCTTCTTCGGACATCCCTCCACGCAGTATCTGCAGGCTGTGCACTTGATGCTGGCAGCTTTGAGAATCAGGTCTGCCGCCTTAAAGACCGCCTGCTTCTCCACCTCGTCCAGGGGCTTGAAATCCTCCATGTAGGAGCTGTTGTCCTCGAGCTGAGCGAGATCGCTCATGCCTGAGAGCACCATGAAGACATTGGGCAGGCTGGCCGCGTAGCGGACCGCCCAGCTCGGAACTGAAAGGTTTGGATGGATCTCTTTGAAGATCTCCTCCACCTCTGCGGGTACCTGCGCCAGGGTGCCTCCCTTGACAGGCTCCATGACAATGACGGGCTTTCCGTGCTTTACGCACACCTCATAGTTTTCCCGTGCCTTGACATTGTCGGCCTCCCAGTCCAGGTAGTTGATCTGCAGCTGCACATACTCCGTCTCCGGGTGCTGGGTCAGAATCTCATCCAGCAGATCTGGCATATCATGGTAAGAGAAGCCGATATGGCGGATCAGGCCTTCTTCCTTCTTCTTCTGAATGAATTCCCAGCATCCCAGCTGGTTCGCCATGTCAATGTCCTCTCTGTTGAGGTTGTGAAGCCAGTAGTAGTCGAAAAAGCCCGCGCCGGTCTTCTCCAGCTGCTCATGAAAGATCCGCTCCAGGTCCTCTTCCGTCTTCAGCATCCCGACCGGGAGCTTTGTGGTGATCGTGAAGGAATCCCTCGGGTGGCGCTCCACCAGGGCTTTCCGCACTGCCCTCTCACTCTCGTGATCGTGGTACATGTAGGCGGTATCAAAATATCGAAAGCCTCTCTCCAGGAAAAGATCCACCATCTTCTCAAACTGGGGGATATCGATGCTCGTCTGGTCCTTCGGGTCGGTGAGCGGCAGACGCATGCAGCCAAATCCAAGTTTCTTCTCCATAGATTTCCTCCCTTGGTGTTTCAGGCAAGATAGGCCTGCTCCAGCACCTTCCTCATGTTTTCCCTGCACTCCTGCCTGCTCTCACCGGGATGCGCTTCGTAAAGCTTCTCCTTTCCCAGAAACATGGCCGGTGTGTAGTAGTAGTCATACTGATCCGCCAGAGCACGCTCCTTCCCCTCATCGATTTCCTCGAAGGGGATCTCTGCATAGGCCGGATTCTCTCCGATCAGTTCCTTCCGGACCTCCCTGGCCTGCCTGCAGTAGGGACAGCCCCGCACATAGAAAAAAGTGACTTTCTTCATTTTCTCTCCTTCATCATGGGCGGCAGGCTTCACTCCCCGCCCTGCCTGACCACTTCAGCCGGCAGGCATTCTGTCATTCAGGACGAAAGAAAAAGCGCTGCCATATCTCCGGGATTCAGGGGTCTTCCTCTGCTGCTGTACTGAAAAGCCCGGGTCCAAAACCGCCCCCCTCAGGAGGAGGCAGTACTTTGTCCTTGTCTGAGCGTTGCGCAATGAACAGGGAGCATCTGACATAGCTCCCAAAAGCGTGAGCTTTTGCATTGAAATGCATTTCAA
>CADBUA010000509.1 GCA_902797665.1 uncultured Lachnospiraceae bacterium
GAAGATGAAGCGAAAGTCAGGTCAAAAACCCCCTCAGAGAATAGGCGGGGCTACGGATCTTTGTGCCCGTCCAGTCGCAGGCTCCTTTCCAGCTGCGGGGCCGGGCGCAGGCTGCCGTCGCATTCTATATGTGTTATGCTTATGTTTTTGCTGTGTATTATCACGCTTTTACTCTTTTCTCTGCATGCAGGAAGTGATACTCGCGGCCAGAAGGATTTGCCTTGAAAAGTCGCGGCTTCGGTATAGCCTTGCCTTCAGGCTGATTCTTCCTTCTGTCAAAAGATCACGCAGAATCCCCTGCAGGATCTCTGCAGGATTTTACAGGGCTTCTACAGAATCTCCTGCACGATCTCATGCAGCATCTCCCGGATGCTGCCCTTCTGATCTGTGATCTCCCGCCTCCAGCTGCAGTTGCTGCAGCCCCAGAGGCGGTACTTCTCCCCGCTTTCCCTGGCCGCATGCAAAAGGACCACAAAGCCTTCCCGGCACTCTGGGCATCGCATCACCTCTCCCGTCTCTCTCTTCAGATGCTCGTACACTGCCATGGCTGTCCTGGCATCATCCAGGGCCCGGTGCTGCCGCCCCATGTCGACCCCATAATAAGCCGCCAGGTCCCCCAGACGGTGATGGGGAAGATCCGGAAGGAAGTTCCGGGCCAGGAGAAGGGTGTCGATGCAGGGATTCTGAATCTCCGCCGGGAGAGAAGCATTCCCGGCAGCAGAAGCCCGCCTCAGTTCTTCGCTTAGAAAAGGAGCGTCAAAAAAGTGGATGTTGTGGCCAAGCAGCACATCCTTCCCCAAAAATGCAAGAAAGTCCCGAAGGACAAGGGCAATCTCCGGAGCATCCAGAAGAAGCCCTTCCGGGATATGATTCCAGTTCTCCGCGGCGTTGTGCTCCGCATGGACCAGGGAAGAAAACTCCGCAGTCGGGACTCCGTCCCGGACTCTGACCGCAGCGATCTCCACAATCTGGTCCCGATGCAGGTCAAACCCTGTCGTTTCCAGATCCAGAGCTGTATAGTCCGAAAGCCTGTCCACCAGCAAAGTTCCCATGGAATTCTTCCTCCTGTCTGTGCCTGTCTCAGCCAAGGGCTCCATGGTGCCGAAGCCCCGTGTCTTCTCCGCACCGGTCAGAAGCCCTCCCCATGTCAAAGATTCCGCGAATGATTTCATTCGCTGTCATCCGCCGTCTTTCGTTTTCATGCCATCATGATACCATATATCCAGCTATATGAAAACAACAGAGTTTCAGATCAAGGCACGACAATCCGTAAACTCATGCATCTCCCCTCTTCCTGTTCCCATTCGGATTTGTCTGCTGTTTCTCCGCTATATGCCTGCTCAGGCCCAATTTACGCGGGTTCTTACGCTCCCGGGAGAAGTTCTGCAATACGCAGTCCCTCCGTTCCGCCGCCCGAGCCTTAAGAATTCTTTCAGAGATTGTTCAGATTTATGTTCCTCATATCGATTTCTGTCTGTTGAACTTCGATGTCCTATGCGATATAATCTATATAGTGTAATGTATAAATAGTTATTGAACATTTTTAATCCCGCAGGAATCACTTCCTGTCTGGGATTTTTATTTTTTATCGATTTTTTATACATATCGATAGTTATCTGTTGATCCAGTTTCCTCTCCGACATATAATAATAGACGTAAGGCCTCACTGATATCCTTACAGTTAATTCCCGCCGGCGCCAGATGCCCCTTACCCTTGTTCTGGTGTCCGGCGGGTTTTTCTGAGAAATATCCCGGCAAAGAATCTGCTGCCTGTCCGACCCTGCCGTTTCAGGCAGGATCGCGTTTTTCACATCTTTGTCATATTTGCTTAACGTTTTTTTCATTTCTTTCCTGATTCGCCATGTTATGATAAAGGCAAGTTCAAGCCATTCATGTACCTCCTTTCACATAGTTCGCTCATCCGTGACCATGACTGCCCATGTCTCCGGATGAGCGGATTTTTTTTGCCAGAAGAGCGGCACACTTTCTGACTGCATCGATTTCCTGACTCCTTGGATTTCCCGGATATCCTGTTCCAGATCCCCAGCGGGCGCCAGATCTCCCGCTTTTCTGTTTTGCGTCCTCTCCAGAAACACTGATACGGCGCTTCTTCAAGCCCGTTTCCCTCGTGTTCTGATTCTGCTTTCCTGATTTTTTCCGTTTCTCATCTATATAAACATCTTTTTCTTAGTTTCTAAGATTTTCTCTTGCATTCTTCCAGGCTTCGGACTATACTCAAGGCAGATAGTGAAAGCTGAAGCAGAGGGGGAACCGTCAAAGCAGATTCCCTCTCCTGTCTCAAGGAGGAGGCTTTACGATGTCCGAGACCTGGAACCCCTGGCACGGCTGCCACAAAGTAAGTGCCGGCTGTCTGAACTGCTTCATGTACCAGCGCGACGCACAGTTCGGGAAAGACTCGTCCATGGTGTACAGAACCAGGCAGTTCAACCTCCCGGTCCGGCGCTGCAGGAACCACAATTTCAGGCTCCTGCCTGAGGACAGGACCGTATTTGTCTGCCTCTCCTCCGATTTTTTCATCGCGGAGGCTGATCCCTGGCGGGACGAGGCCTGGGCGATGATCCGGGAGCGTTCCGATCTGTTTTTCTCTATCACCACCAAGAGGCCGGAGCGGATTGCCTCCCAGCTCCCCTCCGACTGGGGCAGGGGATATGACAACGTTCAGGTCTCCTGCACTGCGGAAAACCAGATGGAAGTGGATCACCGCCTGCCTCTCTTCCTGGAGCTCCCGATTCAGCACAAATCGATCCTTCACGAGCCGCTGCTCGGACCAGTCAATCTCCGGAAGATCCTGGAAAAGTACAGTGATAAGATCGAGGAAGTCTCCGCCGGCGGAGAGTCCGGACCAGGCGCCCGCCTCTGCGACTACGCCTGGATTATGGAGATCATGCTCCAGTGTGTGGAATATGATGTCCCCTTCCGCTTTCATCAGACAGGCTCCTGTCTCAGAAAGGGCCGCAATATCTACCAGATCGAACGAAAAGACCAGGAGGCACAGGCCCGCCTGGCTGGGATAGACTACCCGTCTCCCTTGTTCGCCCAGTGCCTGGAGCAATCCAGCTGAAGAGTCTCCTGGATCCTTAAAACAGTGATCATGCGAAGGACGGTGCCCGAAAAGCGTCCCAGGCCTATGCGGAAGCAGGGAAAATCAAGGAGAAGCGATGAGACCAAACTCGCCCGACCGATTGAACTACGAGAATTACAGCATCAAAAGTCACCATACCCCCATGGATCTCTCCCGCCGCGCGAAGATCTTCCTCCCCTTCAATGCCCTGGAGGGGCTGTGTGAAGAACTGAACAAGAAGGAGAAGATCAGCTCCCCCAGACGCATTCTGAGTGAGGACGAGAAGGATGCCCTGGATGAAACCTTCTCTCGCCTCGAGCCCGGACAGATGGTCCGCATCAGCTACTACAGCGTCACGGTACAGGACGGTGTGAAATGCGCTGGATATGCCAGTCTGAAAGGACGGCTCACAAAGATTGACCTGGACCACAGAGCCCTTGAGGTGATCCGGACCGTGATTCCGATCCGGGACATCAGCAGGATTGAACTTGTGGACAAGAGCGAAGCCCCTTTTTTCGCCTCCTGATGTCAGAATATTCTTATGATTCAGGATATTTTTCCGAATTGTATTGTCCTGATTTCAGGATATGAAAAGAGAGAGAATAGCTTCATCGAGAGTGAGCCTTCCGGCGGGAATCCGGATCTCCGAGAGCTGAGCGAAATGATCCCGGCCGGGTCTTGACTCGAA
>CADBUA010000510.1 GCA_902797665.1 uncultured Lachnospiraceae bacterium
AATAAGGACAAAAGTTGCGAAGAAGATGCGCCATACAGTATGAATCATACAACGCAAGACACACAGAACATATAATGAATGATTAAATCGATATAAAATAAGCAATGATACATGAAAAGAAATTTATTGAAATATATTAAACAATATAACATCACACAATACAACACCATACTATATTATAATATTTTGAGCAATATAATATAATATAATATTCACGTCATGCTTTTCGGCGTATGAAAAAAATCGAAATGCAATATCTGATTTTCATATCGACCATCGAGAATGTAACATCAGTCCTCAAACACAAAACGGGATTGAGACGATAAGCCCATTGGTTTGGATGGAACACCGGAGATAATCCCAGGGAAGGCATCATGGGCGAAGTCTGTCCTTCAGCGAATGTGACACTTCAGGCAGCATTGCCTCTGATCGGAAAGGCGCGGATCCCTTCTCAGAAGCTGATGGGGCAGAGGATGAACTGAAATTGTCAGATCGACATATATCGAACAAAATGCGATATATCACCGTCTGCCGATATATTGATTCTGAAGAAGGCAGATCGCAGAGGCAATAGAGCGCGAAGGCCAGGATGTGATCTGGTCCGCAGCCCAAAGGGAGAAATGGTCTCGTCTTGTAAGAATTGATGATAGCCGTGAGCGTGACCAGACTCCCTCTGGCCCAGAATAAGGCTTTCCCCTGAATTACACCAGAATACCTGAATAAACAATTCTCATGACATGCAACATATAGAAAAAGTATAAAATTAAAGCAGAGACAGGATAAATAATGAAACGAAAGATTAAACAGAAAAGCACAACATATAGAATATAGCATATTATATATTATATACCAGAACAGAATAACACAACACAGCGCAGCATAACATAGCATAGCATAGAATGGTATAGCATAGTAAAGTATACGATATAATGAAACACATAAAACATGCTGCACTGTATAAGCGCCCGATCGTTTTTTGACCGGGCGCTTATGAATCCCGGCAGATTTTGAACTTTTGGCACAAGACAAAACGGAAGAAAGATCCAGAAAGAGATCCCAAAAGAGATCCAGAATGAGATGCCGGTGATTTATCCTGCCAAAATAGTGCTTCCCGACATAAGCTGTTTTTCTGCATGCCGATATGGGAATACATTTTCATTGTATATGTTGGAAAATGTTCTATTTTCAAAAGGCATAAGAGTTGCATATACAAGAGGAGCCATGATAAAATATAGCAGTATAGCAAAGACTCGAGAAGCGTTAGTCTGCTTTTGGAAAGATTAACAGAATAAGGGCAGATAGAGATTTGAAGAGGTACCAAGGTGAGATATGAAATAGGCACCATTATTGCGATGCTCATTCTAGCGCTGGCAATATGTGCCCGCCAGTGCAGAACATCGAACAGATCGATGGCCTCGTCCGTCGCCAGGCTGATTGACGCACTGATTATGCCTGTGACAGGGAACCTTCTCATCATTTTGTCAGGCAGCAGAGTTTTGTCCATACTGGGATACCTCATTTATTTTCTTGGCATGAACGCGGTCATGTATGCGCTGATTGGCTTTACCTTCCGGTATTGCTATCTTCCCAGGCCGGGAGATGGGATCAAATTCTTTGCGTATGGACTTCTGGCTGTGGATGCGGTTCAGCTGCTTCTGAACCCTTTTTTTCATCACGCCTTTGATACGGAGATGGTCGAGGTTTCCGGAGCCGCCTATTACAGACTCGTTCCCTGCCTGGGGCAAAGTTTCCACAGGATTGTCTGCTATGGCATCTTTCTGACAGCTCTATTTATCTTCTGCATAAAGATGTTTACGGCACCCAGACTCTATCTTGAGCGCTATGCTGTGATCTTCATCTCCATGCTTGTCACAGGGGCGTGGGAAACTTTCTACATTTTCTCCAGGTTGCCCATTGACAGCTCCATGATCGGCTTTGGCTTCTTTGGCCTTCTGGTCTACTATTTCGCTGTCCGCTACAAGCCCATCCGGCTTCTGGACAGGATGCTGGCCAATGTAGCCTCCCAGATCTTCCAGGGGGTTTTCTTCTTTGACGCGATGGGAAGCTGCGTATGGGTGAACAAGGCGGGCTGTGAGGCCTTTCAGATTAAGAATAACAACTTTGAAGAGGGCACAGAGATTCTCAAAAAGACCTTCGGGGATATCGCTGGCGAAGAATGGGTCAGGCACGATGTGACCTGGATCGGTGACGAGAAGAGATATTATCGGCTTGAAAAACACAGCATTAAGGATTCAAAGGGCAGAACAGCCGGCAATTATCTGACCATCTTTGATGAGACAGAACAGCATCGGGCACAGGAGAAGGACCGATACAATGCGACACACGACGCCTTGACCGGGCTGTACTCTCGAGAATATCTCTACGAGCGGATTCGGGAGGAAATTGACGCCAATCCGGACAAGGATTTTTATATCTGCTATCTGGATATCAATGATTTCAAGATGGTGAATGATGTCTTCGGGCGGGAGTTCGGCGATCACACCCTCTTAAGCGTGGCGGATTCCCTGCGCAAAAATATGCCCCCGGGCGTTTTATATGGCCGCCTGTCAGGCGATACTTTTGGCATGTGTATACCGGGGGAATCGTTCAGCATCGAAAATGCCTCCTCCTTTCTGGAGAAATTCTCTATCAGAGACAATGGGACGATGTATCCCATTGTCATCCACCAGGGAGTATATGAGGTCATCGAAAGAGATATCGATGTCCCTACCATGTTTGACCGCGCCAACATGGCTCTGAAGAGCATTAAAAACGAGTATAACCTGCGCCTTGCTGTCTATGACGATACCATGCGGGACGGTGCTCTCTGGGATCAGAGAATCGCCGGAGAACTGAAGGAGGCGATTGAGAGCAGGCAGATCAGACCCTATCTGCAGGCGATTGTCGATGGCACAGGCTGTGTGGTAGGCGCGGAGGCACTGGTGCGCTGGATCCATCCGACGGAGGGCTTTCTCGCGCCTTACCGCTTTATTCCGACTTTCGAGAAAAACGGCATGATTGCCCAGGTTGATAAGTATATGTGGCGCTCAGCCTGTGAGATTCTGTCCAGCTGGAAAGACAACAGGCTCTTTATCTCCATCAATGTATCACCCAAAGACTTTTTCTTCATGGATGTGGTGCAGGAGCTTACGCAACTCGCCGCGGAGTATGGTGTGGAGACCTCCCGTCTGCGCGTGGAAATCACGGAAACCGTGATGATGACAGACGAGACGAAGCGAATCAGCATTCTGAAAGAACTGAGGGAGGCCGGGTTCATCGTCGAGATGGATGATTTTGGCAGCGGGTACTCCTCTCTGAACATGCTCAAGGATATGCCGGTGGACGTGGTCAAGATTGACATGGTCTTTTTGCGGAAGGCGGAGGATGACGCGCGGGCGCGGACGATTCTGAGGAGCATCATGCAGATGACCAACAATCTGGAACTCTCCTCGATCACGGAAGGCGTGGAAACCTATGAGCAGTTTATAAATCTCAGGGAGATGGGCTGTGGAATGTTCCAAGGGTATTTCTTCGCGAAGCCGATGCCTGTAGATAAATTCGCAGCATATCTGGAGACGCATGAAAAAACATGATGGACACTGAGGCATAGAGATACGCGAAAAGCTTTGTGCCGAAGGTTTTTCAGCGGTTTCGGCGCTATATATTTGAGCGCGAGAATCCGCGAAAACATTGGCGCGAGCGGGCAGAAGCCAGGAGGAGTCCTGGCAGATTCTGTTCCTTCCGGGGATGCCTCTACATGATTGGACCTGGATTTGTATAAAAAGGCAGCGAGGCGGCAGGAGCGGCCTCGCTTTTGCTTGTTTTTTCAGGCGCTGGGAGCCTTTTTCGGGAGATCCTCACCTGGGCGGACGTGCCTTCCGCAAGACAGACCCGAGAGCCTGAGAATCTGCGAGAGACGGGCGCGAGCTGCATATACCGCCCGCTGCATCTGAAAGATCCGAAGGCTTCCCGGGATAGAGTTTTATAAAAGACGAAAGGATGGCATATGCTTTATATGATATTGCACTTTGCGTTTCCTCAAGCTCCTGAGCATCATTCCTTTGTCAGGGAAATATAAAGCCTCCGGCAGAATGCCGGAGGCTCTTTGTTCCTGTCTTTACCCAGACCTTTGATGGAGCTTTGATCGGTCTTTGATGGGCCGGTCTTTGTGAGGCTTTCAATGGCCCTCAATAGCCCTCAATGGCCTTCAACGGGCCTTCGATGGGCCCTTAATGGTCGTTGATAAGTCTTCGATGGAAGGGAAAAAGAGGGCTTCAGGCGCATGCAGAGAAAAAGCGAAGGCTCCGGCAGATCTCAAATCAGCACACAGTTTTTGCCATGGTTTTTCCCTTCGTACAGTTTTTGATCCGCCGCATTGATCCATTCATCGATGCTTTGCGTGGGTGAGAACATGGAGGCGCCAAGGGTGATGGTCAGTTTCAGAGGAATCTCTTCGTACTGAAACGGAAAGGATTCCACACGCTTTCTGAGTCCCTCCAGCGTATTTCTCGGATCGGACGTGCTCGTTTTTCCAGCCAGGAGGAATTCTTCGCCGCCCCAGCGGCAGGAAGTGATGCCGGGAGGAAGTTCCTGAATGAGTGCGGCAATGCTGGTGAGCACATAGTCTCCACAGTTGTGCCCGTAGGTGTCATT
>CADBUA010000511.1 GCA_902797665.1 uncultured Lachnospiraceae bacterium
GCACGGGTTTGGCGCCATATACCGGGAATCAGCAGGATTTGCCAGATGCTGGAGCGGTATATGCCCGCTCGTGCCAGTTTTGTCGCGGATTCCCGCGCTCGCGGGTATATCCTGGCTGTCCAGCCTGATGCTCCTGAAGGCATTTTGCCGGGCCGAGGCTCCTTTGTCCGCATCGAAAGCGCGCCCGCCTTTGCTTTTGAAATGTGTCACCACGCTTTGTACAGTAAGCGCGCAAAGCGGACTGGACAGTTCTTCTTTATCTCATCAGAGCTTTACAGTTCGTGAAACTTTGGTGAATTCTTGCCGCTTTCTCTTGCCCTGTCTCATGAAATTCCTTATTCTAGACAACAGAAAATGAGAGACCAAAGATGTCCCCTCCGGGGACATCGACAGGGGCCCTGCCCCTGTCTTTTCCTGCGCCTTTGGGATGATTTTCCGGCAGGGAAAGGCAGCCATAAGCGTAAGGCCGTGGGACAGGGATAGAATAAGCGAGGTGCAGGATGAACTTAAGAGATCGGTTCAGACAGTGGATGGTGGGGCGTTATGGGCAGGATGACCTGTCGCGTTTTCTGCTCTGGGCAGGCATTGTGTGTATGATTCTCAACCTGTTTCTGAAGAGCGGATTCTTTCATATCCTCTGGC
Source organism: uncultured Lachnospiraceae bacterium (assembly GCA_902797665.1). Taxonomy (GTDB): domain Bacteria; phylum Bacillota; class Clostridia; order Lachnospirales; family Lachnospiraceae; genus Porcincola. The sequence goes on from CADBUA010000511.1 coordinate 643, forward strand.
TGGTCTGCCTGATTCTGGTCTATGTGCGCATGTTTTCCAAAAACACATCAGCCAGGTACTCGGAAAACCTGAAGTACCTGGAGATCCGGGACAAAGTCACAGACTCTTTCAGAAGATTTGGGATTTCAGATTTCTTCAGACGCATTTCAGACTTTTTCCGGAATCTGACTGGGAGATGGGGTGGAAAATCCCAGTCTGGGGACTTTCACATCTATCGCTGCCCCAAGTGCGGACAGAAGATCCGCATTCCCCGCGGCAAGGGCATGATTGTCATCACCTGCCCGCGCTGCAGGACAGAGTTCAAAAAGAGAAGCTGACCGAAAGCGCAGAGGACTCTGCGCTTTCATTCTTTGAGGGATTCCCTGATGTTTGGATATATCACAGTGAACAGACCGGAGCTGAAGGTCAAAGACCTGGAACTCTACCGCAGCTACTACTGTGGGCTGTGCGCGGAGCTTTACCGGAGGCATGGGCGCTTTGGTCAGATCCTTTTGAGCTATGACTGCACTTTTCTCCTGCTGCTCCTTTCCGGGCTGTATGAGCCAAAGGTGAGAGAGCGCTTTACCCGCTGCCTGCTTCATCCGGGATTTCAGCATCATGAGAAGGTGGACCGCTTCACCCTGTATGCGGCGGACATGAACCTGATGCTGGGGTATCTGAAAGCCCGGGATGACTGGAACGACGAAGGGAAGAAATCTGCCTGCCTTTTGTCCGCGGTCCTTTGGAGGGACTACAATCGGACGCGCAAAAACTATCCCCGGCAGGATCAGGCCCTCAGAAAGAGCCTGAAGGCACTGAGACTGGAGGAGAAGAGGGGCCTTTCCCGGGAAAGCGGAGCGATGAGCCAGGTGGAGATTTCCGAACGGATTGACCGGACTGCCGGCTGCACCGGGCGTTTTTTCGCCGAGCTCTGTGTACCCTATGAGGATCAGTGGGCAGCCGACCTTCGGGGAGTCGGCTTTTATCTTGGCAAGTTCGTCTATCTGATCGATGCCTATGATGATCTTGAGCAGGACAGAAAGCTTGGCGCTTTCAACGTTCTCAGGGAGCTCCAGGAGGCAGACCCTGAAAACTTTGACGGGGCCGTCCGGGCCATACTCCTCGACACGGCAGCCTGCTGCTGCCGGTATTTCGAGCGTCTGCCCATTCTCAGAGATGTCGATCTTCTTCGGAATGTGCTATACTCTGGAATCTGGGTGCGCTTTTATGAGATCCAAAAGGGGACAGAGAGGCAGAAGAAAACTGCTGACTGCCCAGTCAGCTTTGCGCACCTTTAGCCGAGCGTGAGAATGCAGAAGAGAAGCAATCTGTATTCTGTCCGATGGGAGCGGCAGTCTGAGTGGCAAAGACCGGGTATTCCCCGTGAGGAAAACTGATGAGAGATCCATATGATGTACTTGGCGTGCCCAGGGGTGCGTCCGATGATGAGGTCAAGAAGGCTTATCGAAAGCTGAGCCGCAGGTATCACCCCGACGCCAATGTCAACAATCCCAATAAAGCCCAGGCTGAGGAAAAGTTCAAGGAGATTCAGCAGGCTTACCAGCAGATTCAGAATGAGAAAAGCGGCAGGACCTACGGGGGCTTTTCGGGATCCGGCGCCGGCCAGGGACAGGCGGGCTACGGACCCTTCTGGGGGGGATTTGGCAGCTACAGCCAGCAGCAGAACCGCAGCCAGAGCGAGTCGGATGTAAGGCTCCAGGCTGCAGCCAACTATATCAACAGCGGCCACTATTCGGAGGCTTTGAACGTGCTGAACGGTTTTGCATCCTCCGATAAGAGCGCCCGCTGGTACTTCCTCAGCGCAATGGCGCATATGGGTGCCGGAAACAACGTGACGGCCCAGCAGATGGCGCAGACCGCTGTCAACATGGAACCCTCCAACATGCAGTACCAGCAGCTTCTGAATCAGATCCAGTACGGCGGCTCCTGGTATCAGGGGATGGGGAACCAGTATGGAAGCCCCATGAATTTCTCGCCGGATTGGTGCTCTACCGCCTGCCTCGGGAGCATTCTCTGTTCCATGTGCGGACCAGGGGCTTTTTGCTGCTTCTGATCTCCCGTGACGGTTCAGTCAGCTTTGCGCATTTTGCGCCGAGCGGGTATATATCGGTGAAACACTTGGCAGATTTGAATGATTCCCGGTATAAAAGACTCCAGTCCAAAAAGAAGCACAGGGCTTTTTCCCTGCTTCGAGAGCCAGAGCCCCCAATATGCGTATGCTCCAGCTTCCGTAAAACGGGCATCTCTATTGGGGCTTCAGGAAGCTTCACTCTCCATTTTCGATGGGGCTCATACTCGCGCGAAGCTGCCTGACTGGAGTCCTAGATCAATGGCTGGACTCTGGGTGAAGCTTGAGTGATCTATGAGTTATACCAGAGGCAGCTAGGATTTGCCGCAGGCGAATCGTCAGTGCCTCCAGGATACCGCGGCCCCGGATGCTAGCTGGCAGATTCTCTTGGCCGCGAGTATAGTTCAAAAGCGCCGCTATATGCAGAGGCCTTTTGAAGGAGGCAGAGACTTCGGCAGACTTCAGGGGACAGAAAAGGAAGATGGAAGCAGAGACAAAAACGCTGTCTGAGAGCGGAGCACTCCTTCTGGAGACGGTCAGAGGGATCAGGCGGCCGGATGAATCCTTTCGGCAGGCGGTCATCGAAAGATGGGACAGCCTCTGTAAACCGCTGGGGGGCTTTGGGCAGCTGGAGGATCTGATCGCGCAGATCGGCATGATTCAGCGGACAGAACACCCGCATCTGAATAAGCGGGCAGTGGTGATCATGGGGGCCGATAACGGGGTGGTCCGGGAGGGCGTCTCTCAATGCGGGTCCGAGGTCACAGCCCAGGTCCTGGAAAACATGGGCATGCGGAAGAGCTCCGTCTGCGTGTTGAGCGAGGCGCTTCGGGCAGATGTGTTCCCGGTCAATATCGGGATGAACGTGGATGCCAGTCATCCCAGAGTCAGAAACTGCGCTGTACGGCATGGCACCGGGAACATTGCGGAGGGCCCTGCCATGGAGCGGGAAGAGGCGATTCTGGCTGTAGAGACCGGTATCCGCATGGCTGGAGAACTGAAGAAGCAGGGGTATGATCTCTGCGTGGCAGGGGAGATGGGGATCGGCAACACGACAACGTCAGGGGCCTGTGTCTGCTCTCTTTTTTCAGTTGAGCCGGAAAAAATCGCGGGGCCCGGGGCAGGTCTCTCCAAAGCTGGCGTTCGAAAGAAGGCGGAGGTCATTCGCAGGGCGCTGTCGGTCAACCAGCCCAATCCGAATGACCCGATCGATGTCCTGGCCAAGGTCGGCGGACTTGATCTTGCAGGGCTCTGCGGTCTCTATCTTGGCTGTGCCTTTCACAGCCTCCCGATCCTCATCGACGGCTTCATCTCTGCTGTCTCAGCCGATCTCGCCTTCCGGATCTCAAAGGATGCTCTTCCTTACTTTCTGCCCTCCCACGAGAGCGGGGAGGAGGGGGCAAAGCTGGTCCTCCAGGATCTGGGGCTCAGCGGACCCATTCGGGCGGGGATGCATCTGGGGGAGGGAACCGGGGCTGTGCTGTGCCTGGGCCTTCTTGATCAGATCCTTACGGTCTATGAACATTTGCCGCGGTTTGAGGAGAGTTCCGTGGAGAAATATCATCATTTTGACCAGTAGACAGCCTGTTTTGAGCCGTGGGACAGGCATTCTGCGAAACACTGGTGTAATGGCGATTCAACTTGTGTTATACTGATTCCGGCGTTATGCGCCGGGCAGCAGTGGGTTACACAGGCGGGCATCTCCCGCGGCCGGAGAAGGAGGGAATGAGATGTCAAACAATGTCATCATTACGGTGGGAAGACAGTTCGGGAGCGGAGGACACGAAGTCGGTCGCAGGCTGGCAGCGGAGCTTGGTGTCAAGCTTTATGACAAGGAACTCCTGAAACTGGTCGCCCAGGAGAGCAACATCTGCGAAGCGGTTCTTCAGGACTACGATGAGAAGCCCACCAACAGCCTTCTGTACTCGATCGTGATGGACGTCTATCCATCCATGAACTATGTGGGCAATACACTCAGCCAGAAGATTTACCAGGCTCAATATGATACCATCCGCAAGCTCGGCGAGGGGGCTTCCTGCGTCATCGTGGGACGCGCCGCCGACTATATCCTGCGGGATAATCCGCGGCTCCTCTCTGTCTTCATCCATGCGAGCATGAAGTACCGTGTGGACCGCATCAGGGAGTACGAGCACATCAGCCCGGAGAAAGCGGAAGATATGATCAAGCAGGCGGATAAGAAGCGCGCCTCTTTCTACAACTTCCAGACAGAGAAGAAGTGGGGCACCGCCGCAGCCTACAACCTGTCCCTGGACACCAGTGACATCGGGATTGAAGGCTGCGTCAAAGTGATTGAGCAGTATCTTGAAATCCGGAAGGCAGAGAGAAAGTAAAAAGCGAGGCCATACTTTAAAAGCAAAGGCCGGATGCACATAGAATGCGTTGACAGAAAGCTGCGTGTGGCCTCGTACCTGAAAAGGAGTTTGCGACTTCAGAGGTACAAAAAGGGCAACTGTGACTGGACAGATACAGCAAATGAAGCGAATGATCCCGGCAGGGCTCTGCCCAGCCGGGTTTTTTCGAACCAGGAGGCACCGCGTGTGACATCTGTGAAAGGGACGCCCCTTTTGGGAAAAGGCGATGGATTCGATTCTTGTTTTCCCGCCCTGGGCTTTCACCCTTTCACCTTTCCGCATGGGTACGTTCTGGTGCTTTCGGCTAAAAACAGATGAGGCTTGAAAGGAGGATGCGGCAGTCTGCCGCAGTGAATGGATGAATGAAGACCACAGGAATTCCGGCGGCAATAGAGACCGGAAGAATTCCACGATCCTGATCTTTCTTGTGGTAACCCTGATCACGCTGGTACTGATGAGCGTGTTCAACCGCATGATGACCAAGTCCACATCCCAGGAGATCACCTACGATCAGTTCCTGGAACTTCTGGAAAAAGATCTGGTGGATACCGTCACAGTCCAATCGGACCGGATCACGATCGTGACCAAGAATCAGCCTCTGTCAGGGCAGGGCGTGGAGTACTCCTACTACACTGGCCTGATGGATGATCCGCACCTGGTGGATCGGCTGGACGCGGCCGGGGTGGAGTACAAGGAGACCATTCCCGACACCACCACGAACCTGATTCTCAATGTGATTCTCTCCTTTGCACCGCTGATTCTGATCTGGATCCTGATGGGAGTGCTCTTCCGCAGGATGGGCAGCACCGGCGGGGTTATGGGCGTAGGCAAGAGCCGCGCCAAGATGTACATGCAGAGCGAGACCGGCATCACCTTCAAGGATGTGGCAGGCCAGGACGAGGCAAAGGAATCCCTGCAGGAGACGGTGGACTTTCTGGAACATCCGGAGAAGTATGCCCAGATCGGCGCCAAGCTTCCCAAGGGCTGCCTCCTGGTCGGCCCTCCCGGAACCGGCAAGACCCTGCTGGCGAAGGCTGTCGCGGGGGAGGCAAAGTGCCCCTTCTTTTCTCTGACCGGATCCGATTTTGTAGAAATGTTCGTCGGCGTCGGCGCTTCCCGTGTCCGAGACCTCTTTGACGAGGCCAAGAAGAACGCGCCCTGCATCATTTTCATAGATGAGATTGATGCCATCGGGAAAAGCAGAAACTCTGGCGCCTACGGCGGCAATGATGAGCGGGAGCAGACGCTGAACCAGCTGCTCTCTGAGATGGATGGCTTTGATACTTCCAAAGGTCTTCTGATCCTGGCAGCAACCAACCGGCCGGAGGTTCTGGACCAGGCGCTTTTGCGCCCGGGCCGCTTTGACCGCCGGGTCATCGTTGACAAGCCGGATCTGCAGGGCCGCGTGGATGTCCTGAAAGTACACGCCAAAAACGTGCACATGGACGAAACCGTAAGCCTGCAGGATATCGCGCTGGCGACCTCCGGGGCTGTCGGTTCAGACCTCGCAAACATGATCAACGAGGCTGCCATTCTGGCGGTCAAGAATCACCGGAACGCCGTATCTCAGAAAGACCTTCTGGAGGCGGTGGAAGTGGTTCTTGTTGGCAAGGAAAAGAAGAACCGGATTCTGAGCCAGGAGGAGCGGAAGATTGTGTCCTACCATGAAGTCGGGCATGCTCTGGTCTCCGCTCTTCAGAAGCACTCTGAGCCAGTCCAGAAGATTACCATTGTCCCCCGCACCATGGGGGCTCTCGGGTATGTGATGAATGTTCCCGAGGAGGAGAAGTTCCTGAACACGGAGAAAGAGATTCGGGCCATGCTCACAGAGTTTGTGGCCGGGCGCGCGGCGGAGGAGATCGTCTTTGATACCGTCACCACAGGGGCTGCCAACGATATCGAGAAGGCCACAAAGCTGGCCCGCGCCATGGTCACCCAATATGGGATGAGCAGGCGTTTCGGTCTGGTGGGCCTGGAGAGTCCCTCGAGCCAGTACCTGGACGACGGCCGGATTATCATGAACTGTTCAGAGGAGACAGCCGCCGAGGTGGACCGCGAGGTCATCCAGATCCTCAAGGAAGCCTATGAGGAGGCCAAGATGATCCTCAAAGCCCATCGGAGCACCATGGACAGGATCGCGGCCTTTCTGATCGAGCGCGAGACCATCACCGGGAAAGAGTTCATGGATATCCTTCATCAGGTGGAGGGAACGATGGAGGAGAGCGCCTCCAGCAGCAGAATCTCCGAAAATCCCCTCCCGGAGAGCGGGAAGGAGACAGAAAAGGCTGTGACGTTGGAGAAAAAGCCTGAAGATGCCTCCAGCTCCAGGATGGAGACGCCGCGGGATACAGTCTCTGGCGTAGAAGAAACAGAAGCAATAGAAGCACCTGAGACAAAAGGAATGGAACAGACTCTTTCCGGCAATTCATCCGAGGCAGAGGCGGAACAGAAGGAACCCCTCAGGATGGACGTCAACCAGATGGAAGAATCCCGGATGCAAGCGCCGAATGAGAGCACAGCTGGAAGCAAAGACCCTGAGGATGAGGGAACAAAGATCTGAGATGTCAGGACAGAGAGGCAGAAAAGCGGAATTTCAGGGATTTCTGCCAAGGGCTTCGACGTTGTCTGAATAAGCAAATGTGAATTCTTTGTGATGCATCTTGACAGTACACATACGGAGGAATAAGATACACGTTGCCTCAGTCAGAGGCAGCAGGGGGAGAGGAGCAGGATTTGCCCTGCATCCGGAATCCCGGTTTTTCATGAGGAGGAGATTCTCAGCAATGAGCGGAGGACAGAAAGCAAAGGCATTTGTCATTCGATATATGCATGCGGGCTGGTTTCTGCTATATTCGGCTTTTTACCTGGTCGGATTCAGCCTGGTGGAACGTGCGGGACATATCCACTATCACATGATTCACACCTGGCTGGATGATCAGATTCCGTTTTGTGAATACTTTATCGTTCCGTACTATCTCTGGTTCGGGCTCATTGCCTGGGCGGTCTGCTACTTCATCTTCTGTGTGAAGGACCGGAATGAGTACTACAAGATGATCTCAATGCTGATGATCGGGATGACGCTGTTTCTGATTGTGTCAGTGGTGTACCCCAACAAGCTGGATCTGAGACCTGCGAGTGTGGATACGTCAAACGTCTTCGGCCTCCTTGTCAGCGGCCTTTACAGGACGGACACGCCGACCAACGTATTGCCCAGCATCCATGTGTTCAATACGATGGCGATTCTCTATGCGGTGAACGGGTCGGATCAGCTTCGCAGAAAGAAAGTGACGATCGCTGTGGTGAATATCCTCAGCATTCTGATCATTCTGGCGACCATGTTTCTGAAACAGCATTCTGTCATCGATGTCTCTCTTGGCATTGTCATGAGTGTGATTCTGCAGGTGATCTGTGACCGGATCTATGAGACCGGCACAGAGAGGGTGCTTCAGCCGGAAGCACAGCCGCAGTTTTCAGCGGTGGAGTCATACCGCAGGATGTGAGTGGAAAGTGGACAGAAGCGCGACAGATATGCTGACTGAAATGATGAAATAAAAAGGAATCCAAGAGACCAGGCAGCCCCGCAGATGCGGGGCTGTTTTTTGTTCTCTGAAGGAAAAAGGGGAGCAGGGAAGAAACAGAGAAATCAGAGGAAGGGAAAGTCAGAGCCCGTTCCTGAATCCTTTGCGGAAAGACTCTGAAAGAAAAAAGAGCTGCTGCGTAGCAGCAGCTCTTTTTTCGAAATCTTCTGATATACCCGCGAGCGTGAGAATCTGCGATGAAACTGGCGCGAGCGGGCATATACCGGTGAAACACTTGGCAAATTCGAATGGTTCCCGGTATAAAAAAGGAAGATCTGACTTTGAGATTTGTTTCCGGATTTGTTTCCGGATTCGCTTTCGGACTCGTTTTCAAAGCTGTGAACTGCCAGCAGGGAAAAAGACGCCCGCATGCTTTCACGTTTATGATCGCTACCTTGCTGCTTTCGCCGCCTGCATAAATTCTGGATCAATACTGGCAAATCCGCACGCTCGCGGATATCACTGCCCGGTCAGCCTGGCTGAGCTGCTGTACAGAGCGTGAAAGAGCGGATCAAAAGGAAAGACGAGGCTGCCATTTTCTGGGACGATAGCAGCCTGCGCCCGGACCCGTACCTGGACAGGAGCTTGCGACTGGACAGAAAAATCTTTAAAAAGCCTGTTCGTCGCGCTTCTGCATGCTGGCCATCAGACCCTTCTGCACGCGGTCATAAAGTTCCTGGGCGGCATTGTAGCCCATTTTCTTCTGTCTGTGGTTGACAGCCGCGGCTTCCACGATGACGGCCAGGTTGCGGCCGGGACGGATTGGAAGAGAGTGGCAGGTCACCCGGTTGCCCAGAAACTCGGTATACTCCTCTTCAAGGCCCAGGCGGTCGTACTCCTTGTCCTTGTCCCATTCCTCCAGCTTGATGACCAGATCGATGCCGGCAGAATCCTTGACACTCTCCACGCCGAAGAGGGTCTTGACATTGATGATGCCGATGCCCCTCAGTTCGATGAAATGCCGGGTGATCTCCGGAGCGGTGCCAACCAGGGTAGTGTCAGAAACCCTGCGGATCTCGACGACATCGTCGGTGATCAGGCGATGGCCCCGCTTGATCAGCTCCAGAGCAGCCTCACTCTTTCCGATCCCGCTCTCTCCGGTGATCAGGATGCCCTCGCCGTAGACATCGACCAGGACGCCATGGATCGTAATACAGGGCGCCATCTCCACATTCAGCCAGCGGATGACTTCCGCCATGAAGGCGGAGGTTGAGCGGTCTGTGGCAAAGATCGGGATGCCGTATTTCCGTGCCAGCATGACCATGTCATCCTCAGGGACCGTGCGGGAGGTGTAAACCAGGCAGGGGATCTTGTAGGAGAGGAGCTTTTCGTAGACCGGCAGCTTCTCCTCCCGGCTCAGATGCTCCAGATAGGTGTATTCTACATAGCCGATGATCTGAATGCGCTCGGCGTCAAAGTGCGCAAAGTAGCCGGTCAGCTGCAGGGCAGGGCGGTTGATCTGCGGCGTGACAAGTATTTTCTTGTCAATGTCGATATCTGGCGTCAGACTGGTGAGCTTCATTGCTTCCACCATCTTCTTCAGCGGAACAGTTGCTTGATTACTCATGGGCGCGAACCCTGTCCTTCCATAGATATTCGGGTTGATCCGGAAAAGCAGTCCGGATGCATGGTTATTGGCAAAACACCGGCAAAGCGATACCGGTATAAACAAGTCTGTCTGATCATCCTATCACTTTGCGGGCAGGATGTCCACTCGGGAATGCTGTCTCATTCAGGCGACTTCAAGGCATCCGCCTCCTCCGGATGGAAGAACAGATAGACGTTTTCAGCGCTCCGCCTGTCCATGGAGGGAGCCCCGGCCAGCTCACTCAGGGAGGCATCCCGGATTCCTTCGAGGGAGCCAAAGGAGCGGAGAAGAGCCTTCCTACGCGTGGGCCCGATACCCGTGATGTCATCGAGCAGGGATCTGGTCTGGGCGCGGGAGCGGAGAGACCGATGGTACTCAATGGCAAAGCGGTGAGCCTCGTCCTGTATGCGGGTGATCAGCTTAAAGCCTTCCGAGTGCGTGTCGATGGGGAGCTCCAGATTGTGGTAGTAAAGGCCGCGGGTCCGATGATTGTCATCCTTGACCATCCCGCAGACCGGAATGGTCAGGCTGAGGTCTTTGAGGACATCTTCGGCGATATTGACCTGACCCCGGCCGCCGTCCATGAGGATCAGATCGGGGAAGGCGGAAAAGCTTCCCAGGTTATCGTCCATATGTTTTTCCCGGAGCTCTTCCTGTTCCTTCAGCCCGTGGGTGAAGCGGCGTTTCAGGACCTCCTTCAGGGAAGCGTAGTCGTTGGGCCCCTGTACGGTTTTAATCTTGAATTTGCGGTAATCTCCGGTCTTGGGTTTTCCATGCTCGAACACGATCATCGACCCCACCGACTCCACACCGCTGGTGTTGGAGATATCGTAGGCTTCGACCCGGCTGACATGTCCAATGCCGATCAGGGAGGCGATCTCCGCCATCGCGCCGATGGTTCGCCCTTCCTCCGCCTTGATCCGGTCCCGGTCAATCCGGAGGGCGATTCTGGCGTTCTCCAGGGCCATCTCCACAAGCTTTTCCTTCATCCCCCGCTGGGGGATACGGATATAGACCCTGCCCTTCCGCCGGGCGGTCATCCATTCCTCAAGGAGTTCATGGTCCTCGATCTCTGTGCTCAGCATCAGCTCCCGAGGCAGGAAGGGCGTCCCGGCATAGAACTGGCGGATGAAGTCCGAGAGAATCTGGCCCTCCTCCTCGTCGAGCCCGACCTGGAGGAAGTAGTGATCACGGCCGATCAGGCGTCCCTCCCGGACATAAAAGATCTGGACGACGGCGTCCGTGCCGTCGATGGCCAGGGCCAGGATATCTTTGTCCTGCCCGTCTCCGCTGTCCATTTTCTGCTTCTCGGAGATCTCCAGAACGGAAGAGCGGAGATCCCGGTATACGGCGGCATCCTCAAAGTTGAGCTCCTCAGAAGCCTTCTGCATCTTCTCCTCCAGCATCTTTAAAACCGGGGAGAAGTTCCCATTCAGAAACTCCAGAGCCTCCTTTACATGCTTCTGGTAGTCTTCTTTTGAGATGGAAGCCTGGCAGGGGGCGTCGCACTGCCTGATCTGGTAGTTCAGGCAGGGCCGCTCCAGACCGATGTCCCGGGGGAGAGACCTTTGGCAGGAGCGGATTCTGAACAGCTTCCGCACCAGATCGATGGTGTCTCTGACCGCTGTGGCGCTTTTGAAGGGGCCAAAATAGCGGGACTTGTCCTTCATCATACGGCGGGTGAAGATAATCCGGGGGAAGTCTTCTCCAAGAGTCACTTTGATATAGGGGTAGGTCTTGTCATCCTTGAGCAGGGTGTTGTACTTGGGCCGGTTTTCCTTGATCAGGTTGTTCTCGAGTACCAGCGCCTCCAGCTCCGAGTCTGTTACGATGTACTCAAAGTAGGAGATCTGTGCCACCATCCGCTCGATTTTCGGCCCACGCCCGAGCTTTTTGACAAAGTACTGGTGAACCCGGCGTTTCAGGTTGATGGCCTTTCCGACGTACATGATGGCGTCGCTTTTGTCGTGCATGATGTAGACGCCCGGTTTGTCTGGCAGTTTTTTCAATTCTTCCTGGATGTTGAATTCAGTATTCATAGGCAGATTATACTACGGTTTTAAGAAAACCTGCTTCGATTTTTCTGTTTTGGAGACTTGAGGAGGGGCGGCAAATGCGTTACCATTTAAGCTGGTTCAAGGATTATGGGGAGAAATCTATCCTGGAGAGTGGGGAATCCAGGAGAGCTGACATTGGAGGAAAAATGAGAAACTACAAGAGAAACAAGAAGACCCAGATCGTAGCAATCGTCATCGTCGCGTTCATTATTCTGGCCATGGTGCTGACTCTGATCCCGACCTTCATGCTGTAAGAAGCGGGAAGGTTCACAGATGTCGTGCCCCGCAGGATGCCGGACGGTGAATGGGGGGATTGAATGCGAAGGATGAAGGATTTTCGGTTTTCAGGAGGCGCGGCACTGCTTGCCGCCTTTTTTTTGACCCTGACAGGCATCTTTTCCACGGGGAAAGCCCTGGCTGGGGAGCCTGTCATCAGCAAAGGCGTGATGATTCAGGATATTGATGTCGGGGGGCTGACGAAGGAAGAAGCCAATGCCCATGTCACAGAGGCGCTTTCACGCCTTGGCGCGGCCTCCGTAATCCTGAACGTGGAAGGGCAAAGCCTCTCCGCGACGCTCTCGGAGCTTGGGTACAGTTGGGCAAACACGGAGGTTGTCGATGACTGCATGAAGCTCGCGTCATCTGGCAACATCGTGGCCAGGTACAAAACCTTAAAGGATGTGGAGCACAGCAAGCTCGTCTATCCCCTGGAGACCAGGGTGGACCGGGAAAAGGTGCTTGACTTTGTGAGGAGCTCCACGGCGTACAATTGTGAACCGGTGGAGGGGAAACTCCTCCTCGGGAGTGATGGCTATCCCTATGTGGAGGGTGGGACAGACGGGATCCAGGTGGACCTCGATGCCTCAGAGAAAATGGTGATTTCCGCCATCAGCGCCTGGAGCGGCGGAGATATCTCTGTTGATCTCCCGGTAAAGCGTAAAAGCCCGGAACTGACAGCGGAGAAGCTTTCCCTGGTCTCAGATGTCCTGGGGACAGCGACCACCGACTACTCAGCGTCGAGTGCAGCCCGGGCGGTCAACGTGGAGAATGGATGCCGCCTGATCTCCGGAACAGTGCTGATGCCCGGGGAGTATTTTTCTGTCACAGAGGCTGTGACGCCTTTCAATGCGGAGAACGGCTATGAAGAGGCGCCCTCCTACGAGGAAAACCGTGTTGTGGACTCCTACGGGGGTGGAATCTGCCAGGTCTCTACGACTCTCTACTGTGCCGTACTGAAGGCGGAGCTGGAGGTGGTAAGCCGCTCAAACCATACGATGCTGGTTGCCTATGTGGACCCGTCCAAGGACGCGGCCATCGCAGAGGGGACCATGGACATGGCCTTTGTCAATAACACGGATGATCCTGTGATTCTGGCCGGCAGCTGCTCTGGGGGCCAGATCAGTTTCACGGTCTACGGGCACGAGACAAGGCCCGCAAACCGCAGAGTCACTTTCGAGAGCAGGGTGCTGTCCGAGCAGGAGGGGAAGGGAACCCAGCTTGTGGCGGATCCCACGCAGCCGATCGGGTACGTCTATCAGACACAGTCTCCTCACACGGGAATGAGCGCGGAGCTCTGGAAAAACATCTATGAGGATGAAGTTCTTGTGGACTCGGTCCGGATCAACTCGAGTTTCTACCAGGCGGTGGGTACGGTCTACTCCATCGGAGTCGCCTCCTCTAACGCCTATTTCACTCAGTCCATGTACAAGGCGGTGGGCACGAACAGTCTGAGCTATGTCCAGAGCGTGATTCAGTACTGCCAGACCCACGGGACGGAAAATACCGCCTCTGCCGGGGGCAGGTCAGAATCCTCCGCCCAGAGCGGAGCGTCTTCTCAGAGCGCTGTTCCCTCGGAGGGGAGCAGCCAGACCGTCAACATCCTGCAGTAGAAAAGGCGGCATCAGGCTGTATTCAAGGGGAATAAAGATGGAGAGAGGTTTTCTGGTCATGGCTGGCTGGGCCGGTCAGGCAGAGACTGCCCGGATTGCTGTATCCGAGCGGAAGGCACTCAAAGCGCGTTTTCCTGAGGATTTTGTGAAGGCGGCGGAAGAGATCTGTGAGATTCCATATCTTCCGGAGGACTATTTCCAGGAGGATCTCTCCGGAGAGAGGCTTACCGCTTTTGAACGGATCCGGGAGGGCGGTGTTTTCGCCTCTCTCTGGAGACTTGGAGAGAAGTGCGGCACGGGGATGGAGGTTGAGCTTTCCAGGATTCCGCTTCGTCAGGAAACGGTGGAGATCTCGGAAATCGGACTCTTCAGTCCCTATGAGGCGGATGGCACAGGTTCTGTGCTCTTTGCGCGCCCTTCTTATGAAGCGGCTCTTGCCCTTCTGGAGGACCTCCGGAAGCGGGGAATTCCCGGCGCGCTGATCGGTATTCTGACGGAAGGAAAGGCGAGAAAAATCCACCAGGGGGAGCGGATTCGATACCTGGAGAAAGACCGCCAAGGAGATCAGGGGAGGAGAAAAGATGCAGACTGAGATCACCCAGGGGCAGAAGCTGCTTGATTCTTCAGGGAATATCAGAAATCCGGGGTATGCGAAAAAGATGGTCTGGGACTACAGGCGGAGCGATATCAGAGTTCCCCGCTGGCGCCTGAAAGAGTGGGACTATTACTATATCGGATGTGACAGGTATGGTCTTGCACTGACTGTGTCAAACGCAGGCTTTGCCTCTCTGCTGTCGGTATCCTTTATGAACTTTGACGGGAGACCCTCCTTCCGAAATGATACGGAGATCCGGATTCCACCGTCCAGAAGTCTGATCCTTCCGGAGAGCAGCGAAGAAGGGACCATCAGCTACCGGGGAGACCGGGCTGAGATTCTGTTTGAGAACGATGGAAAAAGCCGGCATCTGCGGGGAATCTTCAATAAGTTTGACGGAGGACCGGCTCTGACCTATGATCTTTGCCTGACGGGGATCCCGGAGGAGAGCATGGTGATTGCCACGCCCTTCCAGAAGCAGGGGCATTTCTATTACAACCAGAAGATCAACTGCATGCGGGTGGATGGAGTTGTGAAGCTTGGGATGAGGCGCTATCCCTTCCGGTCCGATGAGGGCGCTATGGCCACGCTGGACTGGGGCCGCGGGGTATGGACTTACGACAATACCTGGTACTGGGGAAGTGGTCAGATGCTCCTGGAGGATGGAAGCCCCTTTGGCTGGAATATCGGCTATGGTTTCGGGGACTGCTCGATGGCGACGGAAAACATGCTCTTTTTCAGGGGGAAAGCCCATAAGCTGAAAAACGTCCGCTTTGAGATTCCAAAGAACCAGGATGGATCCTTTTCCTATATGGAGCCCTGGCTTTTTACGGAGGACGACGGCAGGTTTGAGATGAAGATGATCCCCTTGCTGGACCGGACCGCCCCGCTGGATCTGAAGCTGATTTCGATGGTGCCGCACCAGGTTTTCGGCCTCTATAGTGGAAAGGCCATCCTGGACGATGGCACTGAGATCCGGATCAAGGATCGCATCGCTTTCGCGGAGCATGTGCGGAACAAGTGGTGAAAAACAGGGAAAATGAGTCAGGCCGCTGCAGACGCAGCGGTCTTTTTTCTGCGCCTGCCTGCTCCCTTCCCCTTCCTGCTTTACAGCTTGGGAAAAGCTTGAAAGCTGGAGTAAAATACCCTTGTGGATCTGCCCGCGGGCTTGCGGATACTTTTTTCCGGAAACTGTAGACGCAGCCCAATATGAGCAATCACGCGGAAGGAGAAAACAGGATGAAGAGAAATCTGAAGAAAGCTTTCTGCAACTGTCCAGTTCGCTTTGCGCACTTGCTGCGCAAAGCAAGGCCATACAGTTCAAAAGCAAAGGCCGGGCGCACATTGAATGCGGGCGCAGGAGCCTGCGCCCTGCCCTGTACCTGGAAAGGAGCTTGCGACTGGACAGCTGCAGTTTCCTTTCTGGGGGCCGTTTTTGTTCTGACCCTGTCCCTCACAGCTTCTGGAGGGGAAGGGGAAGGCGCCATAACTGTCACCGATATGACCGGGAGAAACCTGACGCTGGATCATCCAGCGGAGAAAGTGGTGGCACTTCAGCCCTCGGACTGTGAGATCCTCTACGCCCTGGGAGCGGGGGACAGGCTGGTTGGCAGAGGCGCGTACTGTGACTACCCTGCTGAAGTATCGAATGTCCCGCAGGTTCAGTCGGGAGCGGACACCAATGTGGAGGAGATCATCAGTCTGAATCCGGATCTGGTTCTGATGAACACCATGTCCCAGTCGGAGGATCAGCTGAAGATGCTGGAACGTGCCGGAATTCCGGTGGCGGAGAGTGTGGCTTCGGATATCGACGGCGTCTATGATGGGATCACAATGATCGGTGAACTGACAGGCCTGAGAGATGAGGCGGAGGCACTGATTTCAAGCATGAAGGAGACCTTCGAAGAAGTCTCCAGGAATGCGGGAGACTTCTCCAGGTCGATCTACTTTGAGGTCTCCCCCCTGGAATACGGCCTCTGGACCGCGGGGAAGAACACCTTTATGGACGAGGTAGCCACTATGCTTGGCCTCAGGAACTGTTTTGCCGATGTGGATGGCTGGGGTGAAATCTCTGAGGAGGAAGTCCTGGAGCGGGATCCCGACTATATCGTGACCATCAGCATGTACTTTGGGGAGGGGCCGACCCCGGAGGAGGAGATTGCTTCCAGAACCGGCTGGGGCAGCATCAGCGCTGTGAAATCCGGCAGGATCCTGAACCTCAGGGGAGATGAACTCTCCAGGCCGGGTCCGCGGCTGGCGGCTGGGGCCAGGCTGGTCTATGACTTTGTGCATGAGACGGATACGGAGAGCGGCGTTGAGACGGAGTCTGAAGCCGGGACAGCGCGCGGGATGAATGAAGACGCTGCCTGATCTGGCAGAGAAGAGGGAAAGAAGAGAAATACGCGGCTCTTCCGGGCTGAGCGCCCGGGAGACAGTTCTCTTTCTTCTGGCCCTCCTTCTGACCATGCTTCTCTGCATCTCCACCGGGAGCGTTCATCTGCCGCCTGAGGACATTCTGAGGGTCCTCTCCGGAAGGATCCTGAGAGCGGATCTTCCAGAGCAGCTCATGAAGGCAGACGCGATTCTGTCGGTGCGGATTCCCCGGGTTCTCTGCACCGCCCTGGAGGGGGCCTCCCTGTCTCTGGCGGGGGCAGCCATGCAGGGGCTGCTCAAGAATCCTTTGGCGGACGGATCTACCCTGGGCGTTTCCTCCGGAGCTTCCCTGGGGGCGTCCCTGGCGATCGCCCTTGGGGTCACTTTTCCGGGCCTTCCCTTTGCCGGGACCGAGCTGTCAGCGATTCTTTTCGCTTTTCTCTCATTGATCCTGGTCCTTTTTCTCTCTTACCGCCTGGATTCTGGACTCTCGACCAATACCATCATCCTGATCGGGGTGATTTACTCCATGTTCGTCTCCAGCCTGATGAACATCGTGGTCACCTTCGCCTCGGACAAGCTGCACAGCATCACCTTCTGGGCCATGGGAAGTCTGGCTTCCTCCACACTCCCGAAGGCTGCGCTGCTCTCCCTGACGCTTCTCATCTGCGGCGGGATTCTTTTCGCCCATACGGTGGAGCTCAATGCCTTCGCAGTGGGGGAGGACAATGCCAGGCACATCGGGGTGAACGTTCCAAGGGTCAGACTCCTGGTCCTGATCACGGTCTCCGCCCTCATCGGAATCTGCGTCTCCATTGGCGGTTCCATCGGTTTTGTAGGTCTGGTGACCCCGCATCTGGTCCGCCTGATCACCGGACCCAATCACCGGCGTCTGCTGCCGGGAGCTTTATTTTTCGGGGCGGTCTTTCTCCTCCTCTCGGATCTCATCGCGCGCACCCTCCTGCGTCCCATCGAACTGCCTATTGGCGTGGTGACAAACCTGGCCGGGGCCATCGTGTTTCTCGTGATCTTCTCCAGGACGCGCGGAGGAAGGCCATGAGGGAGAAGTCCGGAAGACTGGCCATAAAGGTTCGGAATTCCGGGAGATCCGGCAGGAGCGCTCCTTTTTGCATAAGGTCTCGCAGCTGGACAGGAGCCTGCGGCTGGCCAGCTACTCTGTGAGAAAAGGTCGCGAGCGGACATATACCGCTTTCACACCTGGCAAATCCGGATGCTTCCCGGAAGGGGCTGATCCGGAGATAAGGGAAGGCAGGGGATGGGCGTGGAAACAAACAGGGAGCTTTTGACCGTATCGCATCTCTCTGTGACCCTGGGAGGCAGAGAGATCCTCAGGGACATCAGTTTCTCTGTCTGTGAGGGGCACTGGCTGATGGTAGTGGGACCGAACGGCGCCGGGAAGACAACACTGGTGAATGCCCTGACTCAGGGAATTCCCTACAGCGGGATGGCCGCCTTCGAGGGCAGGGATCTCAAAAAGATGAAGCCTCTGGAGATTGCCTCGAAGATCGCGGTGCTGAGGCAGCGGCAACAGGCTGGCTATGCCTTTACCGTGGAGGAGATTGTGCGCCTCGGGCGGTATAGACAGCGTTCCGGACTTTTCAGAAGCGCGGCGGGGAAGGAGGGGGATGACCGGGCGGTGGAAAAGGCCCTTCAGGAGACAGGACTTCTGCCGCTCCGCGGCCAGTCCATCCTGAAACTCTCCGGCGGAGAGCTTCAGAGAACATTTCTTGCTCAGACCTTCTGCCAGGACCCGGCGCTTCTCATTCTCGATGAACCCACGAATCACCTGGATCTTCTCTACCAGAAACAGATCTTTGCCCTGCTTGCAGACTGGCTGAAGGTCCCTGGCAGAGCCGTATGCTCCATCGTTCACGACCTGTCACTGGCAAAAGCTTACGGCAGCAAAGCCCTGCTGATCGATCAGGGAAGACAGGCCGCCTTCGGGCCGGCTGGAGAGGTGCTCACAGAAAAAGAGCTGAACCCGGTTTACGGGATGGAGGTGGGGCAGTGGATGCGGCATATGCTGAAGATGTGGATCTGAGAGTGGATTGCTGGCTGATCGCGATCGGATACGTTGAAGCTGTCATATCGTAACTGTCCAGTCCGCCCTGGCTGCTTGCCGCCAAACGAGGTACTACAGTGCAGAAGTACAGGCCGGGCGCGCTTTCAATGCGGGCGCAGGAGCCCGCGCCCGGTCTTTTACCTGGAAAGGACGACTTTGCGACTGGGTACGCATATGGAAAATGCCTGATGGAAAGGGGGAGATTTCGGATGTGGACATATTTCACGGAATTGAATCTGATATCGGTCCTGTTCCGCCTTTTTCTCTCCATGATGCTGGCAGGGCTCCTCGGAATGGAACGCAGCAGCCGGGAAAAGCCTGCCGGCTTCCGGACTTATATGATGGTCAGCATCGGCGCCGCGCTGACGATGATTCTCTGCCAGTATGAGGACAGGATTATCTCCACGCTCTGGGAGGACCTTGCGCTGGAGACCGGCGTCAAGATCGACGCGGCCCGTTTTGGGGCTCAGGTGATCAACGGCATTGGCTTTCTCGGCGCGGGTTCCATCATTGTCAGTAAGAAAAACAGGATCAATGGGGTGGATACAGCCTCCGCGCTCTGGGCGTCCGCCACGGTGGGACTGGCCATTGGGGCCGGCTTCTATTTTGGAGCGCTGGTCTGTTTTGCCCTGATTTATGTGACCATGATCCCGATGCGGCACCTCAGGAACTGGATCCGGGAGTCGACAAGAAACCTGAACCTTTACATTGAGTTTCAGGGAGTCGGCTGCATTCGGGAGATGATCCGTTCTCTCAGAAGGGAAGAGGTGGAGATTTTCGGCATGGAAATTGAACATCGAAAAAACGATCAGCCCGGACGGACTTCCTGGGCCGTCTTTTACCTGAAACTTCCGAATCACATGCGCCATGTTGACCTGATATCCCTGATCTCCAGGATCGAGGATATCTATACAGTGGATGAGGTTTAAGCAGTGCTCGGTCAGTTGAACAGCCTTCGTGAATTTAACCTTTTGTCTGTGGCCCTGAGACTTTGCCTGGCTTTTCTGTGCGGCTGCGGCATCGGGATAGAGCGGGAATTCAGGCGCCGTTATGCTGGTCTTCGGACCCACATCCTGATCTGTGTGGGCGCTGCGGCTGTAGCGCTGACTTCCCAGCATCTTTTCCTGGTGATGCGAATACCGACTGATATCGGCCGGATGGGTGCGCAGGTAGTGGCAGGCGTCGGCTTTATCGGGGCCGGGACCATCATTGTGAAGCGGAAAGAGCAGGTGGTTGGCCTGACCACCGCCGCGGGCATCTGGACCACCGCCATCATTGGCCTGGCTGCGGGGGAAGGCTTTTACGAAGGGGCATTTCTCACCACGTTGATGGTGCTGTTTCTGGAGATTGTCTTTTTTGATCTGGAGCATCGCTATTTCAACCGTTCTCCGGATGTGACGGTCTATGTGGAGTACGAGGGGATGGAAACTCTGGACTGCCTGCTGGTGACCTTGAGGACCTGGAAGGTGCATGTCTATGACCTGGCGTACAGCAGGGTGACGAGCGGAGAGGAGAAGGGGAATCTGTCCAGCGCGGTCCTGGTCTTCCGGGCCCGGAAGGAGCTTCCCGCGGAGGAAGTGCTGAGGCGCATGAAGGGCGTGAAGGGCCTTCTTCTGGTGCAGAAGCTCTAGGGTGGAGCTCTGAAGGGACTCGGAAGTTGCTGTTTTTCAGGTTGGTCAAACAATTCTTGCATCCGGCTCCTGAAACTGTTTATAATATGGTATAGATCCGGATGGTCCGGCCGGGGAAATGGAAAGAAGACAGAGCATTCCCGAGAAGCGGAGCTCAACGTTATACCCGCGAGCGTAAGAATTTGCGACGAAATTGGCGCGAGCGGGCATATACCGGTGAAACACTTGGCAGATTCAAATGGTTCCCGGTATAAAAAGGCTCCTTTCGGGTGTTTTTGTCTGCCCTGAAGCCATTTCATGAGGTTGGGGGTATTTTTACTGCGTTGACAATCTTTTGCTTCTATATTATGGTATTTAATAGAAAACTTGTTCAGTCGAGTTTCTGGAATCACCCGACTTTATGGCACCTTCGGGCCCAGGAAACGCTGGGTGGGTGTTGACGCAGAAGGAGAGGATGTGTATGGGAAAGAGAAGGATTCAGAGGAGACGGTTTTCTGCCGGGCTGTACGTGCCGCGGCAGGCGGAAGACCAGCTGAGAGAAATGAGGAGGGAGCGTCATGAATGAACTTTATCATGTGTCCGCTTCGCCGCATGTCAGAAGTAACATAACGACAGCCGGCATTATGTATGATGTCTGCATCGCCCTGACCCCGGCAGCACTGTTCGGCGTCTGGCGGTTCGGCCTGTACGCGGCACTGATTATCATTGTGAGCATGGTTTCCGCGGTCCTCTCGGAGGCCGCCTACCAGATGATCACGATGCAGAAGGTGACAGCCTTTGACGGGAGCGCCCTTGTAACGGGGATGATTCTCGCGCTGATCCTTCCGCCGGAGGTACCGCTCTGGGTTCCAGCCCTGGGCTCGGTATTTGCGATTATCTTTGTCAAGCAGTTTTTCGGCGGCCTGGGCCAGAACTTCATGAACCCGGCGGCTGCAGCAAGGTGCTTCCTGCTGATTTCCTTTGCGTCGATTATGGGGAATTACTCGGTGGACGGTGTCTCCGGAGCTACCCCGCTGGCGCTCCTCAAGGAGGGCGGAAGAATCGATCTCCCGAGAGCTTTTCTGGGTTACACCGGGGGCTGCATTGGGGAAGTCTCAATTGTGGCGGTTCTGATCGGCGGAATCTACCTGATTGCCCGGAAGGTGATCAGCTGGAAGATTCCGGTCACAATCTTCATCACCTTTGCTGTGTTTGAGATCCTGTTTTCAGGGCACGGCTTCAATCTGACCTTCCTCGTTTCTGAATTCTGCGCGGGCGGCCTGGTATTCGGCGCCGTCTTCATGGCAACCGACTATGTCTCATGTCCGATTACCCCCCTGGGGGCGGTCCTCTACGCGGTGATCATTGGCGTTCTGGCCGGTATCTTCCGCACGTTCGGCCCTGCCGCGGAGGGCATGTCCTACGCGATCATCCTGGCGGATCTGTTTGTCCCGCTGATCGAGGCCGGGACGATGCCCAAGGCCTTCGGCGCGAACGCGAAACCTGTCGAGAAGAAGTCTGCCACTGGCATCGCCATGTTCCAGCCGGCTTTCCTCCTGGTCATGATCACGGCGGTCGCGGGGCTGATGCTTGGCGCTGTGTATACCATGACCAAAGGCACCATCGAACAGGCGGAGCTTCAGAAGGAAGCGGCAGCCTACGCGGCGGTTTGCCCGGATGCGTCTTCCTTTGAGAAGTCTGAGGAGCTCGAGGCGGTCATCGCTTCTCTCACCGCCGAAGACGGCACGGTCGCGGACGGCAGGTTCGGACAGGTGGTCTATGACAGTGCTTACGCGGGCCTTGACGCTTCCGGAAATCTGGCCGGCTATGTCGTGAATACGACCAGCAAGGAAGGATTTGGCGGAGCGATCTCGATCAGCCTGGGCGTGGCGCCGGACGGCACGACAACCGGAATCCAGTTCCTGTCCATCAGTGAGACCGCAGGTCTCGGCATGAACGCGACGAAGCCGGAATTCTATGAGCAGTATGTCGGGAAGAAGGTCGATTCCTTTACCTGGGTTAAGAGCGGTGCTTCCGCCGACAACGAAGTCGATCAGGTGAGCGGAGCTTCCTATACTTCCACCGCTGTCACGAATGCGGTCAATGCGGCGCTGTACGCGGTACAGCAGCTTGGCGCATAAGGAGGGCGTTGAGATGAAAGCTTATCTTGAAAGAATTAGCAACGGCATCGTGAAGGAGAACCCGATCTTCATCCTTGTAATCGGCATGTGCCCGACCTTCGCGGTGACCACCAGCATGATGAACGGCATCGGAATGGGGCTTTCGACCCTGGTGGTTCTGGTTCTGTCAAACCTCCTGGTTTCCCTGCTGCGCCCGATTATCCGGGATCAGATCAGGCTGCCGGCCTTTATCGTTGTCATTGCCTCCTTCGTTACGATCGTTGAGCTGATGCTGAAGGCCTACCTTCCTTCTCTGTACGACGCCCTTGGTATCTACATTCCATTGATCGTTGTCAACTGCATCATCATCGGCCGCGCCGAGGCGTACGCGTTCAAGAACGGCCCGGTTCTGTCGATCTTCGACGGCATCGGCATGGGACTTGGCTTCACAGTGGCCCTGTCGATCATCGGCGGGCTCCGTGAGCTCATCGGGGCGGGAACCATTCTGGGCATCGATGTGGCCGGAAACTTCTTCACACCGATTGCCATCTTCACTTCTCCGCCAGGAGCCTTCATCGTGGTCGGATTCATCATCATGATCATGAACGGGCTGCATATCAAGAACGAGAGCTCGAAGAGAGTGGAGAGCTGCGATGGATGCTGCGCGTCCTGCGGCCAGAACAGCTGCTCCGACCGCACCGAAGAGCAGAAGAAAGCATAAGAGGGAAGGAGGATTGAAATGACAGATCTGATACTGCTGCTGGTCTCGGCGGCACTCGTCAACAACGTCGTGCTGAGCCAGTTTTACGGTCTTTGCTCCTTCCTGGGTGTTTCCAGGCAGAGAAAAACCGCAGTCTCCATGGGCTTCGCGGTTCTGTTCGTCATCATGATCGCCACGGCGGTGGCCTGGCCGATCTATCACTACGTGCTGGATCCGCTGGAACTGGAATACCTGCAGACCATTGTCTTCATCCTGGTCATTGCGGGTCTGGTCCAGTTCGTGGAGATGTTCATTAAAAAGTCCAACCCCGGCCTCTACACGGCTCTGGGCGTGTTTCTTCCGCTGATCACCACCAACTGCGCGGTGCTCGGGGTTGCCCTGACCTCCGTGCAGAAGGAGTATTCCTTCGCGGAGAGCATGGTCTACGGGATCGGCACCTCGGTTGGATACATCATCGCGATCGCTGTGCTCGCCGGAATCCGGGAGAAGATTGAGAACAACAACATAGCAGGTCCGCTCAAGGGCATGCCGATCGTGCTGTTTTCGTCGGCGCTTATGGCCATCGCCTTTGTCGGATTTTCGGGGCTGATTTCCTGATAGGCGGAGGTGAAGAATGAAGATTATACTGTTGACAGTCATCGTCGTCGCCCTGGTTGCGCTGGTTGTCGGCTCCCTCCTGGTCACGGCTTCCAACGTCTTCCATGTGGAGGTTGATGAGAAAGTCGCTGCCATCCGGGAGTGCCTTCCGGGAAACAACTGCGGCGCCTGCGGATATCCGGGCTGTGACGGCCTGGCGGCCGCTATCGCGGCAGGGGAGGCACCGGTAAATGGTTGCGTGGTCGGTGCGCAGCCTGTGGCCAACAAGGTGGCGGAGATCATGGGCGTGGATGCCGGTGAGTCCCTCAAACGTGTGGCTTTTGTCCGCTGCGACGGGACCTGTGACAAGGCGAAGAATTCCAGTATTTATTACGGAATTGAGGATTGCGCTTCAGCCGCTTCGGTGGCCGGCGGCGCTCCGAAAGCCTGCAAGTTCGGCTGCCTTGGCTATGGAAGCTGCGTGAAGGCCTGCCAGTTTGACGCGATCCACGTGGTAAATGGGACCGCGGTGGTCGACCGCAGAAAGTGTGTCGCCTGCGGGAAGTGTACGCAGGCATGTCCGAGACATCTGATCGAGATCATTCCGGATACCGCCAGGTATGTGGTGCAGTGCCGGTCCCAGGATAAGGGCAAGGCGGTGAAAGATCTGTGCAGCGCGGGCTGCATCGGCTGCACCCTTTGCACCAAGGTCTGCCCGAACGATGCCATCCATATGGATGGAAACGTGGCGCAGATTGACCAGAGTAAGTGCATCGCCTGCGGCAAGTGCGCGGAGAAGTGTCCGGCGAAGATCATCCGGATGAGATGATGAGAGGGCGGGAGCCCCGGAATGGCGGGCGAATGGCAAGACGGCCTTTCCATTCCTGAAGGCATCCCCTCTACGGGTTTTTGAAGAAGCATTCTGGATCAGGGAGACCGGAATCCGGTCTCCCGGCATGGAGATAGGCAGAGCAAATCTCTGAGAGGAGAGAAATGGGTAAGAAAAAAGGAGCAGGGATATTATTTTTACTTCTCATGGCTGCTCTGATCGTGTGCCTGATGCTGACATCGGACATGATCTATCAGAAGCTCAGTTCCTTCGGCGGACATGATGTCACGCCGATTGGCAACAGCTTCACAGCAGGAGAATATGAGGGGATCGGACAGGGGAAAATTGGGGACATCAAGGTCAGACTGACCTTGTCTGACAGCGCGATCGAGTCTGTCGAGGTCCTGGAGAACAGCGAGACAGCGGATATCGTCGGCGATCTTTTTGAGACGATGCCGGCTGCCATGGCCGCGACGCAGTCCGTCTACGACGTGGATGATGTGTCCGGTGCGACCGTCTCCTCCCATGCCCTGAAGGAAGCTGTCGGAAACGCTTTCCTGCGTGCAGGCTTTGACGCCCATAATCTGACACCGGTCGCAGCTCCTGAGCTTGAGGCGCCGGTGGAGACGGAAATGACCGCCGGGGAAGTACCCGCGCCAGATGGGAATCTTTCCTTTGAAAAGCCTGGCACCTACACAGCAACAGAAGTCTCCAGCATCGGCGGAGATGTCAGCGTGACCGCGACCTTCTCGGAGGACGGGATCGAGGACATTTCCTGTGAGAACAACGAGACCCCGGAGATTGGCGGGGCCGCAGTGGATACGCTGATTGACGCGGTGAAGACAAGCCAGTCTCTGGACGTTGACATGGTATCCGGGGCGACGCTGACTTCCGAAGCTTTCCTGAAAGCCTTAAAGAGCTGCGCGGCCGAGGCAGGCCTTGCCGGGCTTGACGCGCCGGCTGAGACAGAAGAAGAAAAGGAAGAAGTTCCGGCTGAGACAGAGCCTGTGGAGCTCTCTGTAACGGCTGAGACAGAGGCTGAAGAGATTGAGGCTTCTGGCCTTTCCTTTGAAAAGCCTGGCACCTACACGGCCAGCGAAGTCTCCAGCATCGGCGGGGATGTCATCGTGACTGC
>CADBUA010000512.1 GCA_902797665.1 uncultured Lachnospiraceae bacterium
GGGCATTGTTCAATAACACCTTCAAGACGAATCCTGATCTGGAACGGGCTTGTAAGTAAACGGATCCGTGAAGGCGGCAGGGAGATCAAGACTGAAGAGCTTCTGAGTCGGGAATGCATTGTCACAAAAAAAGATGAACAGTGATACGGAAAGGCTGAGACAGGATCCGCGAACAAAGGAGGCAGTCGGATCCGGATATTCAAGCGAAGGTCAGGATGATCAATATCAATTCTGACCTCAACAGAACGCTTTCTGGAGCATGGAAGCCATTAATTGCGATAAGACGTGATAAGGCGATATTTGGGCGAAAGGATATGGCTATGGGGTTTTACATCAATCCGGGAAATGATAACTTCAGGTTCATCGTGAATACAGATTATATAGATAAGTCCGGACTGATCTCTGTGATCAACGATACGATCAATACAGAAAAGATGCTTTCCTGCGTCAGCCGGCCCCGTCGGTTCGGCAAGTCTTACGCGGCAAATATGTTGGAGGCTTATTACGACTGCAGCTGCGATTCCCATGAGCTGTTTGACGATCTTGAGATCGCAAAGGATCCTGATTATGAGAAGCATTTGAATCAGTATAATGTGCTGTATCTGGATATCACAGGGTTTATGGGGGATACAACCCTTGAGGAGCTGCCGGATTTTATCCGGGAGGAAATCCTCGAGGATGTGGAGGAGATGTTCCCGGATATCAGGCCGTCAAAAACGATCAAAAAGAATCTGGAGCGTATTGTTGCGAAGACCGGCCGGAAATTTATCGCCATCATCGATGAATGGGATGCGCCGATTCGCCATCACTATGGGACAGAAAAGACCAGGACGGATTTCCTGGAATTCCTGCGCTCCCTGTTTAAGAGCGACATTACAAAAAGAGTATTCGCCGCGGCCTATATGACTGGCATCCTGCCCATTAAAAAGGACGGGACACAGTCAGCCATCTCGGAGTTTCGGGAGTACTCTGTTCTGGAACCGTATGGACTTGCGCCTTTTGTGGGTTTCACAGAGGAAGAGGTCAGAGCGGTTTGCATAGAACGCAGTGTTTCATTTGAAGAAATGAAGAACTGGTATAATGGTTATATCCTGTATCTGGAGGATGAGACGCCGGTTTCGGTATATAATCCTAACTCTGTTATGCGTGCTTCCGAGCATGGACGCTTTACATCCTATTGGGAGCAGAGCACGGCAGCCTACAGTGCACTGGATTATATAAACCTTGATTTTGACGGGTTAGGAAATGCTGTGGAAAAGCTTACTGCCGGGGTGGACATCCCGGTAAAGACTAAAAAATTCCAGAATGATCTTGTATCATTTCGAACCGCAGATGATGTACTGACGCTGCTGACTCATTTTGGGTATTTTACATATGATAGATTAAAGCAGACAATACGAATACCGAATTATGAAATACAGGCTGAGTTTGGTGATATCATTCACGAAGTAACCCACAAAGAAACCATGATCCGCCTTAAGGAAAGCGAGAAGTTTTTAGCGGATATCATTGCCCTGGATGCAGATGCCGTGGCGGCCAATGTCCAGAAGGTTCACATGAAGGAGAGTGCACCCCTGTGGTATAACAATGAGCAGGCTCTTCGCGCGATCATAAAACTTACCTTTTTCACGTATCGTGATCA
This sequence comes from uncultured Lachnospiraceae bacterium, assembly GCA_902797665.1. Classification (GTDB taxonomy): domain Bacteria; phylum Bacillota; class Clostridia; order Lachnospirales; family Lachnospiraceae; genus Porcincola. The sequence goes on from CADBUA010000512.1 coordinate 1,643, forward strand.
CTATATCAAGTTAGAAGAACTTCCCTCCGGCAGCGGATACGTCGACATGGCTTACCTGCCGAAAAAATACGACCCGTCCCCGGCACTGATCATCGAGCTGAAGGCCGGCAGCACGCCAGAGGAAGCCATGAAGCAGATGCGCTCAAGAAACTATGCATCCGCCGTCGAAGGCATAGGCTCCGACCTGCTCCTTGTCGCAATCACCTATGACAAGAACGACAAGACCAAGCCTCACCACTGTTTGATTGAGAAGGCATAGGAAGGCAAGCATCTGATTGGCGCACTGAACAGCTCCCCAGAGGATAGGAAAACTGTACCTGTCCAGTCCGCTTACCGCGCACTGGCTGCGCAAAGTAATTCGTTTCGGAAGTCAAGCGGACTGGACAGGTACCAGAGTTTTATCATGGAAGGGAGAGGAGTTCTCATTTTGGAAATCGCATGGTCAGAATCCGCTTGCGAAATGGCGCTGACCAGTTACGAAAAATCCGCACAATCCCCCAAAGCCTTTTTGTTATAGTCTCCTCATACGGATCCGGAACGGATGAATCGAGCGCGCCGCCAGGCCGGCGGGGTACTCACCAAGCGGAGGAGTCTTTCAATGAATCAAGATACGAATCGGAATACGAATCGTGAAACAAAACTTAAGATGAGCCCGAGAAAGTATCGGGCGATCCTCATGCCCTGTATGGCGCTTTTCCTGGTTCTTGCTGTTGTTGTAACATACGTTACCAACTACTTTACACCGTCATTGGATGCCTTCCTTGGGAAGGGCAGCCGCACGGTTTCCACACCCCGCGGGACATCCGGCTGGGACCGTGATTTCTATTCTTTCAATTCCTCCAGCAGATAAGAGGCACTGGATCACAGCCTTCAGGTGAGTGAAAGCATTGCCGATGAAGGCATTGTTCTTCTGAAGAACAATGGACTTCTGCCTTTGAGCACGGACACAGCTGTCACCCCTCTCGGCTATCGCTATCTGCTTCCGCTGATGAGCGGTTCCGGCTCCGGCAGCACGGATACACCGCTGATTATGTCTATAGTGCCATCAAAGGCATTAGCGAGGCTTTCTCAAATGTGAACGGGAAATCCCTGGAAGCGATGCAGAAAGGCGAGGTCCTTCAGATCGACCCGCTTGGAGCCAGCGGCGAAGGCGGGCAGACCGCATTCCTCGGAAGCGCAGTTTCGATTTTTGAATTCCCTGTCAGCGTTTATGATGAAATCGAGGATTCCTGCAAGGGAACCGTAGGCATCGTCTTCCTGGGCCGTGCCGGTGGTGAGGGCGGCGACCTTTACACCGAGGCCTACATGGACGGAACGCCTCATGAGCTTGCCCTGACGGATACAGAGCGTGAGACCCTTGCTTTTGCCAAGGAAAACTGCGACGGGGCTGTGGTAGTCCTGAATTCCTGCAATACCATGGAAGTGGCAGAGCTTGAGGATGACCAGGAGATCGACGCGATCCTTACCATGTGCACACCCGGTGCGGTGGGCTTCAAGAGCCTGGGAAAGATTCTGAATGGCAGTGTCAATCCCTCAGGTCGTACGGTCGACAGCTTCCCGGTCGACTGCGCCAGA
>CADBUA010000513.1 GCA_902797665.1 uncultured Lachnospiraceae bacterium
ATTGGTAAGATGTTTTTGACCTGTAGCTGTAAAGTCGCAAGCTCCTGCAGGAATTCTGCCGGACTGAGGCTCCTGCGCCCGTCCACGCAGCTGAAGACGCTTGCATCTGACATGCTGCAGACTGATCGATGGCCCCATCATATCAGATGCCTGGAGCCTTTTCCATTATCCTGGGAGATCCTGCCCGGAGTTTGATCTTTACGGGCCTCTGCCCGAAAGCGCAGGCATATGTGAGAAAATGGGGAGAAGGCAGGGATACCTGCTGAGAATATGAAGTATATGCATATGTTAAATGCTGTATAAATATTATATATAATATAATGTAATATAGCATAGTATATTATAAAGAATTGAAGACTGGAAAGATGGCAGCCTGGAACTGAACTGCCATGGAAAGATGGCGCTGTTTCTGGCATGAACTGGAAGAGTGCGAAGGCTCTGCCCGGCAGACTTCTCCGCAAGGATCTGACCTTCGTCAGAGGGTACATCGGGGAAGTTCTGGAGGTATTTTTTTGGACTTATTTATGATAATATACTTCTCATAGTATTGTGTACACTGTGTCAGTTGGGTGGGGAAAAACGATGGGAGAAAACAGTTATTCCGAGGTCCCGGTGAGTGTTGTGGGGATCGGCGCCTCGGCAGGAGGCCTGGAAGCGATCCAGGAGCTTTTGAGTGCCCTCTCTGACAATACAGGCATGGCTTTCGTCATCATCCAGCATCTGTCGCCGGATTACAGATCCATGCTGTCGGAGATTCTGAACAAGTTTACGATGATGCCGGTCATGCAGGCAGAGGACGGGCAGAAGATTGAGCGGAACACGGTCTATCTGATTCCGCCCAAGTACAACATGGAAGTCAGGGATGAATGCCTGGTGCTGCACGAGTACGTGCACACCCGGATTATCAATCATCCGATCGATATCTTTTTGAGATCCCTGGCCCGGGAGTATACCTCCCGCGCTGTGGCTGTCATCCTTTCGGGCACCGGCTCGGACGGAACCTCCGGGATCCGCTCGGTCAAGGAGCAGGGCGGGGTAATCATGGTCCAGAAGCCGGCCACGGCCAAGTTTGACGGCATGCCCCGGAGCGCGCTGTCCACGGGCTTTGCCGATATGTGCCTGTCTCCGGCAGAGATCGCCGTGGAGCTGACGCACCTGGGCAAGACCATCGCCAGCGGCACCATCGGCATGTCCGATGAGGAGCTTCTGAATAAGATTTACTCGATCCTTAAGAAGACCACAGGGGTCAACTATACTTACTACAAGAAGACCACGATCACCCGCAGAATTGAGCGCCGGATGGTCGTGAACCATATGGACAGTCTCTACGACTATGTCAACTACCTCATGTCCAACCCCGAAGAAGCAGTGCTTCTGGGCAAGGACATGCTGATCGGCGTGACCGCTTTCTTCCGGGATCTCTCCAGCTTCGAGGCGCTCAAGGAGAAGGTCATCATTCCGCTGGTCAATGACCACGACGAAGGGGATGTCATCAGAGTCTGGGTTCCAGGCTGCAGCACCGGTGAGGAGGCTTACTCCATCGCCATTCTCTTCTGCGAGGCCATGGAGGTTCTGAATGTCCGCCGCAAGGTGAAGATCTTTGCCACGGACCTGGATAAAGAAGCGGTGCTGACAGGGGGCAAGGGGCAGTACTCCGATTCGATCATCGAGGATGTCTCTGCCCAGCGTCTGGGAAAGTATTTCATCCGGAAGAACAACTCCTACGTGGTGTCCCAGACCCTGCGCAAGATGGTGGTTTTTGCCCGGCAGAATGTCTTTCAGGACCCGCCTTTCGGAAAGCTGGACCTGATCTCCTGCCGGAACATGATGATCTACTTTGACAGCGTGCTCCAGAAGGATCTCTTCGCCATCTTCCACATGGCGCTGAACAACAACGGCTACCTCTTCCTCGGCAAGAGCGAGGCGGTCACCGGGGCCGGGGCTCTTTTCATGCCCATCAGCGTCAACGACAAGATTTTTCTGCATAACGCCAACGCGGAAGCGCCCAGCGATTTCAATCCGCGCCGTCACCTTCCTGCTATTGACGGAGAACTGACGGTGGCGATGCCCATGAATGACAAGGACCAGAATGGGCAGTCCGGCCGGGAGGAGGAGAGCTTCAGCCTGAATGTGCTGGAGAAGATCCTTCCTCCGACCTTGCTGGTAGATGAAGAGAACCTGATCCGGCATGTGTTTGGGGACTGCAACCGCTATCTTCGCTTCACGCCCGGGAAGGTGGAGCTCAAGCTGTTCACCTCCATCATCGATGAGCTGAAGATCGCTGTCTCCACAGCGCTGAAAAGCGCCAGGGAAAAGAAGGAGCGGGTTGTCTACCAGAACGTTCCGGTCAAGTCCAGCAAGGGGCCGGCCATGATCGCCATTGAGGCACAGCCGGTTCCGGCAAGGTCCGGGGAGGACCTGTTCTTCTCCGTCTCTTTCCTGGATCCGGTACAGATGCAGGTCCCTGAGGGGGCGGTGCAGTATGAGGTCAATGCCGCTGCCAGCCAGAGAATCTCGGACCTGGAGGATGACCTGGCCAAATCCCAGAATGAGCTGAAGAAGACAGTCAGCGAGCTGGAGACGGTGAATGAGGAGCTTCAGGCCACCAATGAGGAACTTCTGACCGCCAATGAGGAGCTTCAGAGCTCCAATGAGGAGCTGCAGTCGGTCAACGAGGAGCTGTATACGGTCAATGCGGAGTATCAGGACAAGCTGGGGGAGGTCACGAGCCTGAACAACGACCTGTCCAACTTCATGAGCTCCACGATGGTCGGGATCATCTTCCTGGATGAACACCTGCAGATCCGCCGCTATACAGACTATGTCTCCAAGGAGTTCTCGGTCATGGAACAGGACATCGGGCGGACCATCCGCTTCATGGCCTACAACTTTATGAACGTGGACCTGGTGGAAACCTGCCGGGGGGTTCTCCGGAACATGATGCCGGTGGAGACGGATGTTGCCTCGGTATCCGGGAAGAACTATTTCATGCGTGTGGCCCCCTATCGGACAGAGGAGCAGAAGATTCTGGGCGTTGTCATCACCCTGGTGGACACAACCCCCAAGAAAGAAGAAAAGAGCCGGATCGGTTCCATCGAGGAGGAACTGAACAAGGCCCGCCAGGAGAGCATCGAGAAGAGCCGTTTCCTTTCGACCATGAGTCATGATGTCAGAACCCCGCTGAACGCGATTCTGGGGACCGTACAGCTGATGGAAGTGGGAAAGGATCTCCCGGATGATAAGATGGATAGCCTGAAGTCCATCGAGGACAACGTGTCCTACCTTCTGGAGATTTTTAATGACATCCTGGAAACCTCGCAGCTTCAGGGCAAACACATCACCATCCGCAGGGAGCGGACAGACGGAGTGAGCTTTATCCAGTCGATCGTCCCGGTGGTTTCCATGGCGGCGGAGCGGAAGAAGGTGACCCTCAACTGCCAGATCGAGAATGACATCAGCGATCCGATCATGATGGACACGAGTCACGTACGCCAGATTCTCGTGAATCTGGTGGAAAATTCCATCAAGTACACGGAGCCGAACGGCAAAATCGATTTTGTGACGACCATGGAGCGCCTGGAGGATGGAAAGATCCGCCACACCTATGTCATCGCGGACAATGGCTGCGGGATGAGCGAGGCCTACCAGAAACGTATGTACCGGCCTTTTGAGCGGGAGAATATCCGCTATGACCAGAGCGAGCAGGGGACGGGTCTTGGTCTTTACATCGTCAAGGAACTGGTGGATGCTATGGACGGAAGCATCGACTGCCAGAGCACCAAGGGGATCGGCACCACCTTCACCGTAACCCTGGACTACTCTCCACTGGAGAAGGGGGCGGGCAGAGAGCAGGAGAAGATCAACCGTCAGGATCGGGATGCCTTCCTGGAGGGAAAGCGGGTCCTGATCTGTGAGGACCATCCGGTGAATGCGGAGATCGCCACCGAGATGCTCAAGCATGCGGGCATGATCTCGGACATCGCCGTCAACGGCAGGGAGGGTGTGATCAAGTTTGATTCCTCCGCGCCGGGCACCTATGATGCCATCCTGATGGATCTCCGGATGCCTGTCATGAACGGGAGTGAGGCCTGCGTCGCGATCCGCTCCCGGAACCGGCCGGATGCCCGGACCATCCCGATCATCGCCATGACGGCCGACCTGGCCAAGGACAGCCGGGAATCGGTGGTGAAGGACGGGATGAATGGATTCGTCTACAAACCGATACACATGAATGATCTCTATGATACGCTTTACCGCATGATGAAGCAGGCTGTGGACATCTCCTGAGGGCAGAGCGGAGGATCCTGTATACCGGGAAGCATTCAGATTTGCCAGCTGCTTCTTCGGTAGATGCCCGCTCGCGCATATGTTTTCAAGAGTCTTACGCTCGCGGGTATAACTGGCTGCTGCTTGAGAAGGGAAAGAAGGATGGAACTGAAGACGCTGTATCAGGAACTGAGAGGAAATTTCAGCGAAGCCGTCTACCGGATGGACGGGGACGAGCAGATGCTCAGGATGGTTGTGCTGCTCTTCCTGAAGGATGACAGCCTGATCCAGATCAAGAAATCCATGGAACGCGAGGACTGGACGGGCGCTTTCGACGCGGTTCACCGCCTGAAGGGGGTTGTCATCAATCTGGGCTTTGACGATCTCTACCAGGCCTCCTCTGATCTCTGCGAGTCTCTGAGACCTGGCAGGCCAGGGGAGGACACGATGCGGCTTTACCAGAAGCTGGTCAGGGTTTACGGAAAGACGATGGAGGCGCTTCTGCGCTACGCTTCCGCTGAATCTGAGCTTGGGATTCTGTCAGAAGATTCCGCGGGATATCCGCGCGTGAGAAGCCGGTAAAAAACTGAGTAACTGTCCAGCCCTGGAGAGGAGCTTGCGACTTTACAGCTGCAAAACTGAAAGCGGATCTTTCGCCTGAAGACTGACAGGAAGGTCTGAGCCTGAGGGGGAGACCGCGACGGCAGGGGAGAATCAGACCGGCCTGAAATCAGGGTTTATCCGCACTGTGCCGGAGGGAACCCTGAGAATCTTCTGGGTGACAGGCAGCCTGCACAAAAGAGGGAGATATTTCAGGGAAAAAGGGGATAAATTTACTTTTCGAGAAAAGAGGGAGCCTCCGGCTCCCTCTTTTCCTGCAAGGGGCCCTGGCAGGCCCCTTGCGCGGGGGCTTTCCTTTTGCTATGGTATTTTTGGATCGTAAGTCACCTGGCGTCGAAAATGAGGAAGCGCAAAGTGAGGAAAAAATCACACATCTGGCTTGGAAAGTATGTGATGGACTGTTCCGGATCTGAGAGACTGGACCGGCATTCGCTGGCTTTTCTGCTGGGAAATATCCTGCCTGACCTGAGGCCATCCTTCCTTTACCGGAAGCATGAGTATTATGGGACACTGGGAACCTTTCAGGAAAAACTCGAGGATCTGACCCACGGAATGGGGCTTACAAAGTCTGACAGGAGGATCTACTGGGTGCATATGGGGGAGGCCCTTCACTACCTGGCAGACTATTTTACCTACCCGCACAACCGGAATTTTCCTGGCGGTTTCACCGCCCACAATCTTTACGAGCAGAGACTGAAGCTCTACTTCAAAGACTATGTGAAAAGCGGCAGAGCGCTTCGGGACTGTGAGAAGCCCCTCTCTTTCAGGAACGTGGAAGAGATTCTGGCCTATGTCCAGGAGATGCACGCAGCATACATGGAGCAGCAGGAGTTTTCTGTGGAAAGTGACACTTTCTATATCACAAGGGTCTGTTATCAGGTCCTGCAGGGCATCTACGGTATCTTTCAGAGAAATCAGAACATGCAGATGTATTTGAAGGCCGTGTGAATACAGATTTCAGGAGACCGGATCCATGGGATCCGGTCCATTTTGTAGGGGGAGAGCGGAGCTGTGAAAGGGATCCAGAAAGGGATCTGCCCATAAATGGCTATTCAGTTATAGAAATACAGAGAAAAACATATATCTGACAGGAATAACATTTAACAGGCATAATATTCAATA
>CADBUA010000514.1 GCA_902797665.1 uncultured Lachnospiraceae bacterium
AAGGGAGAGCTTCCCCTTCTCCTTTTTCTTCATCAGATCGATCAGCTCGATCTGATCAATGCGTCAGGAATCATTCAGCGCCTTCTGATCTTTCCCGGCCTACTGATCCTGCAGATCCTGCAGACCCTTCCGGACTTTCAGCTCTTTCATTTCTTTCGATTCTGTCGATTCTTTCAGTTTTTTCCAATGCCCCTCTCTCTGAGAAAAGCAATGAGACGCTCCGCGGCATGAAGATGGGAGAGATGTCCCGGGTGATAACGGGAGCCAAACTCAGAAGCCTCTGTCGGCGGCAATGTCAGGTATGCACTCTTCTGATCTCCTGTCTCCTCCTGGAAGGCCTTCACCGCTCCCTTCAGGGTTTCCTCCATCTGCTGGTAAAAGATGGGCGGTTCCGTCTTCAGCATCCCATAGCACCACACCAGGAACGCTTCCGGATACCGGCTCCTGAGATGCAGAAGGAAACGGGTAACGCTCTCCGATACCTTCTCTCTCCCACTGACGGGAAGCTCTTCTGGAAGCTCCTCAAACTCTTTCCGGGATCCATCCCGGTCCCGCATCGCAAGAATGCCGGATAAATCGTTGGTGCCGAGATTGATGATCACCGCATCCGGGACAAAGAGGGAAGCCTTCCAGGGCGCGAAAGCCCCGAGTGCCCGCGCCTTCTCTCCCTTCAGAAGGCCGCACACCTGCCCTTCAAAGGGCGGAAGGACAGCATCCGTGTTTCCCAGATAGTCACAGTAAACGCCCCAGCCGCTCTGACTCAGCACCTGATAGTCTGCGCCAAGGGCATCCGCTGTAAAGGGCGCATAGTTGTCCACCGCGTCAAAACAGCCTGAATCCCAGGTCATGGACGATACAGCGCCGCATCCGCCTTCCCCGGAAGTGATGCTGTCCCCGATGAAGAGAAGCCGTCCTCTGGGTTCTTTGAGCGGGAGCAGTTCTCCCTCAAAGGAGAGGGAAAGGAAGAGGAGACAGTTCTCTTCATCCGCCGGCATGGCCGGCGTATCCCGCAGAATCCGGACCCTTCGAAGAGGGGAGGCTTCTCCAAGGGCCATCTCCCCACCTCGGTAAATGGGAAGCTCATGGACGCCTTTCCGGAGCATGACCCTTTGGGTGCGCACGCCATCGATGAGAACGTCCACCCAGGGTTCAAAAATCCCATAGTCTGCCTTGTAAGTCAGGCTCAGAGACGGAGCGATGATGTTCATCTCAATCCCTGACCCCGTCCAGAAGAGGGGAAGCCCCTCCGGACAAAGCTGTGTCCTTCCGTGCACCCGAAGGAGGGGAAGGTCTTTGATCGCATAGTTTTTCAATCGATTCTCCTTTGATGATCGCCTGAATGATCAGCTTGAATGATCAGCTTGAAAGATGCGTGGGCATTATACGCGTGGAAAGGAGCATCTGCCAGCTGCGCCCTTGGCCGCGGGATATGCAGAGACACGAAAGATTCGCCTGAGGCAAGTCTCAGGTGCCCCTGCAAGATATACCCGCCCGCAGGTTCAGCAGATTCTCACGCCGGGGGATATCACGAAAAGCAGAGCTCAGCTCTGCCGCTCTCCTGAGACAGGGTAAAATAAGCATCCTTTCCGCTCAGGGAGGCCCGATACCTGCCTCGGTATCCTTCAAAATGTGCCAGCCCATTGTCATCGCTTTTCACAGTGACCTTTGTGGACCACTCTCCCCGGATCAGGCTCTCCAGGGCCTGATAGGCGGGTTTCTTGCTGTTGTCCTTCCGAATCAGGCCGCTCGGCGCCACCAGCCAGGCTCCATCCGCAAAATCCCAGCCGGTGACAGCGGCGACACTTCTGCTGGCGAAAAGGTAAGAAAGCATTTCCTTCCATTCCTGCGCCTGCCGCTCCTCCCCCTCCGGGGTCGTCGGCCAGCTTTCCGGTTCAAAGTCGTTCAGATCGACGATTTCCGGAGGCATAAGCGCCCCGGAGATCAGCGTGTTCTCTGTGAAGTGCAGCGGCAGCTGAAAGACAGAGAAGCGCTCCACGACATCCTCCAGCCATTCCCGGCCCTTGTAGCCCTGATGCTGGTGGGTCTGAAGACCAATGGCCCCAATGGGAACACCGGCATGATGACCACCTCATTGATCACATCCCAGATATCAATCAGTCCTCGAAAGGCGCGCACATCCCGGTCAATCCTGGATAACTGCCTGTCCAGGATGGTCTTGTTGTCATAGTCCATCAGCCAATCCGCTGAGACCGTATGCCAGCAAAGGGGATGTCCCTTCACCTTCACGCCTCTCTCGGTCAGAAACTTCGCCGCACGCTTTAACTGCGCCTCCTGGGTCTGTACTTTCCACAGGTTCATACCTGCCCCAGTAAAAGGGCACTGTGCCATAGTTAAAAGATCCAGCCAGGCATCTCCCCGCTCCTGATAAAAAGCCTGATCCCGCTCCTTCTCCGGATCTATGAGCTCCAGAAGCTTTTCAGGCGCAGGGGTACTGTATACGCAGAATCGCAGGATGAGCAAGGTCGATCTGCGATAGAGCCGCATGGCTGTTTGCATGTTCTGATCCCAAACCTCTTCCATAGCCTTTCAGATTTCAGATTTGTAACTGCCTTGTCAGCTTTGCGCCGGGCGCGGCAATAGAGAGCAAGGACAAAGGCTGGACGCACATTCCATGCGAGCCCTGGAGCCTCTGCCCGGCCGAATGCCTGCAGGCGCCTGCAGCTGGAAAGGCAGCAGATTTTTCCGTCTCTGACGGAAAGCCGCGATTTTTGTATTACTCAGCATTGCAGCTTCACTGGACAGTTCCTTTTCGATCTCTCAGGCAGAGTCCGTGATCACTGCCTCTTCTCCTCTTTTTTCGCTCTCAGCCCCTCAGAAACAGCAGCATGATTCCGGATAGGGCCGCTGCGATCAAAGGGGTCCCGGCGATCACGAACAGCCATCTGACAATTACCGTCTTCCTGGGGATATAGGGCATCAGATCTTCTGTCCCTGGGATGATCCAGGCTCTGGTATGCCCCACCCAGTAGCAGTCGATAAATAAGCGGTCAAACAAGCCTTCCGCCATCCCACAGGCATAGATCTGCCAGAAGGGGCTTCTGAAACCTCTGGCTCCATTGATGCCATAAACCGCAAAAAGGATGAAGGCGATCATCACAGAAAGCCCCCAGAACCTGAAGCGCTTCCGATTTTTCTCCAGCCGCTCCTCTGTGATCAGCCCGATCTTCAGCACCCGCTCCTCAACCTCTTTTTCAAAGAGGAAAGCGGCATTCTCGGTCCCGTTGGCGATAGCAACCACGCAGGGAACAAGCAGGATAAAGCAGACAACAATGCACTCCAGGATCAGAACCATCTTGAAACCTCCATACGTATTTGTGTATTCGTCATTTCCATATCATAAAGGTCGCTGCGTCCAGGGCTCTTTGCTCTTCCTCTCACTGTTCCCCCACGCAGGAAGATACAGACAGCTTTCCCTCAGAAAAAAGCCCCGGAAGCGGGAAGTCTTCTCCCGGCCGGAGCTTTTGGCAAGAGGCTTGTATGCAGCCAGCGCATCG
>CADBUA010000515.1 GCA_902797665.1 uncultured Lachnospiraceae bacterium
AAAGGGAAGGAGAGAGAAAAAGGGCGGTTGTCTGCCGGTCCATTCTGGATCAATTCATCCATTTCTGAACGGGCAATGAAAGTCTGAAGATCTCCTGAAGGCGTTGATACAGGCAGCCGGAAGGTGCCCGCAGACCCGGAATGATTCTTGCGTACAACTGCCCTTCTCGGATATAATAAATTTGAAATAATTTGGTTAAAGAGTGAATAGAGGACGGCTAAAAACAACAGGGGCTGAACGCCTTGCATCAGATCCCAGGGAAGTGAAAATGCATGAGTGTCAGTGAGATTTTTGACTGGGATGCACAGGCGATCGCGGTATGTTCCCGAAAATCAGAAAATCGGGCGTCTGAGTCTGATAGAATCTGATAGCGCGTGAGAATCCGCGAAAAAGCAGGCTTGAGCAGGCATATACCGTCCCCGCATCAGGCAAATCCGAATGCTTTCCGGTATCAGCTTCCGGGCACAGACCCTTCCATTCTGTTCTGGAAACAACTGAAGAAACAGGCAAAACGGGGACAGAGAAGCGACAAAGAGCGACAAAGAGCGACAAGAGTGACAGAGAAGCGACAGAGAGCGACAAAGAGTTACAAAGCAGCTATTGGGAAGCTATTGGGAAACTGCAGAGAAAAGGAGATCGACATTGAAGAAAACGAGAAGGATTTTTGGTCTGCTGATCCTGTGTTTGGCCCTGTTTGCGGCCTCATTTTCCGCATCTGCGGAGACCGAGGAGCATCGGGTGTGGACGACGGTCACAAAGTTTCTTGGCGCGGTGAAAAAGAGCGACGTCAATGCCGCCAACAAGTGTTTCACCAAGTCCGTATTCAGCAGGAGAAGCCCAGGAAGCTACTACAGCAGGTACATGGCGATTCTGAGAAAGCACATGAGCTATCAGGTGAATGCCATCAAGCTGAAGGGGAAGAACAAAGCCACCGCCAGCGTCACGGTCAAGTATTACAGCATGAAGAAATCATACCTGGCGATTTACAATTACGTCTATTTTAACGGAGGAGATCTGGACTTTACGGTTACGAAAAGCCTGGACAGCTATATCCGCCAGACAGTGAAGAAGAATCCTGCAAAAAAGAGGAGCAGAAAGTTCAATCTCTACCTGGTGAAAAGCTCCGGAGCATGGAAGCTTGACCAGAAAAACGGCGGGAACGCGGACCTGGCCTACGACGTGCCCTATCTGGACTGGTATGACGCATACGATGAATTCGCGGATCAGATCCCGTCAGTGGCATCTCAGAATGAATGACTTCAGTCGAAAAACCTGAACAGCCTGAACAGCGAACTGATCCGGAAAGGCTATTGTGGACGATCGCCATGTATGACACAGGAGAATGACTTGAGAATATGACGCATTTTGAAGGAAACACAATAGCAGGTTATCATTCATGACTTTCTTTAAACAATATGAATTGTAAGTCTTTTCGCGGAAGCCTTTAAGCGGAAAGCTTTCCTGCAGAAAAACGAAGAGAACCCACAGGCTTTTTGGCGATCCTTTGTAACTGTCCGGTCCGCTTTGCGCACTTGCCGCGCAAAGCGAGACCATACAGTTCAAAAGCAAAGGCCGGGCGCACTTTCAATGCGGACGCAGGAGCCTCAGCCCGGCCGAATGCCTGAAGGCGCCTGCGACTGGACATGCACGATACTTTTTGCCAGGGCAGCTGGCGGGTCATCTGTTTTTTTTAATTCAATGAAGTTTTTGGCCAGCACCTTGATCAGCATTTTTTTAATAACTTTCAGCAAAAAATATCGACTATTTAATTTCAAAAGTTATATGTAAGAAGGACGAAACAAAAAACTTTATGGGATATCCTGTATCTTTTCGCTTTGTGCCCCTTTTTGTGCGAGCGGGGGCAAAGAAGCCCGGTGCAGGGAGCCTGGCTTTTCTGCAGCGGGTCTCGGGTTCCGGAATGCTGCGGAGAATGGATCAGAATGATCTGGGAGGGAGAGAAATGAGAAAAGGTAGAAAATGCAGGCAGGCGGCAGCCTTGTTTCTCGCGTTGTGTTTGTTTCTGGGGGCAGGAGATTGCCTCTGCCGCGGAAGAAATGTTTATGCCGCATCATCTGTGCACATGAATCAGACCTCTCTGACGCTGACAGTTGGAGACACGTACAAGCTGGTCGTTCTGAAGAACAGTGATTTCAGCAGCTATAAGGGGAAAGTGAAATGGACTTCCAGCAGGAGCTCCGTGGCAAGGGTCTCTTCCGGCGGGATGCTCACTGCGGTCTCAGCTGGCAGCGCGGTAATCACAGCGAAAGCGGGTTCTTCAACGGTGAAGTGCAAGGTAACCGTTAAAAAGGCGGCGTCCAACGCGGCAAAGAAGATCAGACAGCTTGGGAACGCGATCATCCAGCGGGGAAACAAGAATAAACAGGATAACTATTTCTTCAAGTATGAAATAAATGATGCGACTTTATGTATAATATATGAGAAGAATAGAAGAATTGACTACTATGTTCATTATGTAGAAGACGATGTAGATGTTTACCTGGACATGTATCATAACCCATCAGCACCGGAGAAGGTGATCATGAAAGGGCTCTTTTATTACAAAAAGAACCTGGTGGGGAGAACCATCGCGACCATCCGGACTTCTGAAGTAAATGCTGATCAGAACAGAAATCTGGGCTTCCATGTGCAGGCAGGGACATACAGGAGCGGCACTCTGAAAAAGAGCGTGGTGTCGACCTCAGAGACGATCGCTGATGCTGTCCTTCCCATATGGAACAGGATGGTAAATACCCTGACAGGAATGACCATGAAGGACCTGGGCTTCACTTCCCTTTGAGAGAAGGGCGCGATTTTCAGCACTTGTGTGCAGAGAGACTGCGCATCAAAGCTTCGTTCAGACGGACAGAATCCGGGATGCGGATCCGGAAATGGATCCGGTACTCTGATGAGCTGCATCATGCAGGGTGAAAGCAGGAAAAGGCAGGAAGAGTCAGAAAATCTCAGAATATACCCGCGAGCGTCGAAAACAGGCAGGTGTGGGCATATACCGCCCCATCCGGCAGATCTGAATGCTTCCTGGCATCGGGATAAGGCCAGGATCAGAGAGAAGAAATGAGAGGTATAAGGGAAATGAAAAGCTTTAGAAAATGTAGACAGGCGGCACTTTCTCTGTTTCTCGCGCTATGTTTGTTCCTGGGAGCGGGAGGCACGCTCACGGGCGGACGGAATGCTTATGCTGCCTCCGGTGTGCACATGAATCAGACTTCCCTGAAACTGTCCGTTGGGGATACCTACAAGCTGATCATTCTGAGAAACAGTGATTTCAGCAGCTATCGGGGAAAGGTGAAATGGTCCAGCAGCAGATCCTCTGTGGCGCGGGTCTCCTCCAGCGGCATGGTCACGGCAGTCTCCGCGGGAAGCGCAGTCATCACTGCGAAAGTGGGCTCTTCCAGGATCAAGTGTAAGGTGACTGTGAAAAAAGCGGAGTCAAGTGCCGCAAAGAAGATCAGGCAGCTGGGAAAAGCGATTGTTCAGCGTGGAGAGAAGAATAAAAACGACCAATATTTTGTCAATGGATCAGCTAAAGGTGCAACATTCGCGGTCATCTATGAAAATCAGAAGCGAATCCGGTATGCGATGAGCTACCAGGAAGACGATTTTTATATTTTTATGTACATGTATCACAACCCAAGCAGCCCGGAGAAGGTGATCATGAAGGGGGTCTTCTATTATAAGGAACAGCTTTTCGGAAAGACCATCGCTACCGTGAAGACTTCCCAGGTGAACAATAACAGCAAGAAGCCTTTGGGATTTCATGTGCAGGCCGGCACCTATAAAGACGATAAGATCAAGCGCATCATCGTGCAATGGTCGGAGAGCTTCACGGATCTTTCCCTTCCATACTGGAATTCTTTGGTGAAAAGTGTTTCAGGAATGACGATGAAGGACTTCGGGTTCAGATCCCTCTGATTCTGATTCGAATCAAATACAGAGATTGCCAGAGGACGCAAGGACAATGCGTATGATAAATGACAGTGCAGAAGAGGCGACAGATCTGACAGCGTCTGCATATTGTGGGGAAAAGACTGAGAGGGGAGCCCCAGGGGAAGATGGCCTGAAGAATACGGATCCGCAAAGAGATCAGATCGCGGGGGAGATGATCGGGGAGCAGCCTGGAGACATGCCGACGGAGGAGCTCATATCCTCCAGGTTTCTGTTTGAGCCGGGGATCTTTACGGTCCAGGGCGATCGGCCCGTCCAGCAGGATCGCTTTCTTCACCTCAGCCGGGATGGCCTTGTGTTCGCAGCGGTTTTAGACGGCATGGGAGGGATGAATGGCGGGGAGAAAGCCGCTGAGTGTGCCCGGGAGGTGCTCCGGAAGCGCTTTGAGACTTCGCCGCCGGAGCCGGACATGACAGGAGTCGAGGACTGGTTCCGGGAGACCTTTCAGCAGGCGGACCGCGCGGCAGCGGAGCTCATGGGGCCGGACGGATCCCCGCTTCGGGGTGGGAGCACAGTGGCCGCGGTTCTTCTGAAGGATGGAAAGTATGCCTTCGGCAGTGTGGGGGACAGCCGCATCTATCTGGTCCGGGACGGCGGGATCAAGGTGCTGACAGAAGCGCACAATTACTTCCTGAGACTGAATGAACTGTTAAGCAGGGGGGAGATCTCGGATCGTGAGTATCAGGCAGAGAGTGTCCGGGGGGAAGCCCTGATCAGCTTCCTCGGGATGGGCGGCCTCACAATGATTGACACCGGACTTTCCGACGAGCCATTAAAGGCCGGGGACTGCCTGATTCTCTGCAGTGACGGAATTTACAGAAGTCTCAGCTCCGAGCAGATCCTGGCGCTTCTGGAGGAGAGTGGGGGCAGCGCCGCCCTGGCGGCGCTGCGCCTCTGCAGCCATGCCTGCCGTCTCTCCAGGCTTTTGAGAATCAGCCAGGACAACGCGACCGCTGTGGTGCTGGGAAAGCCGGCGACCCCGCCTCTTTAGAACGAATGAATCCGCAAGCGTGAGAAGCTGCCAGAAAAGTGCGCGAGCGGGGATACCCCAGGATGAGTCCGGCAGTCTATGTGCTTCCGGCAATTTAATTAAGGAGATTCATATGAGCCAAAGAATGAGAAAAGGCCTGTCTCTGCTGATTGCGGTCTTCCTGTTTTTCACGCTTTCTCTTCCGGCGGAAGCTGCGGGCGGACGATTCCCTGATCTGTCCGGGCAGATGCTTTCCAAGGGGGCGCCGATTCCGCTGGTACAGCCGGAAGCGCCGGTGGCGGAAGCACCGGCTCAGACGACGGTCTATGTCAATACGACCCAGTATGTCTACAGCGCTCCGGTGGTGAAACCCTCTGTGCCAACCTACTACAAGATTGGATCCAGAGGCTACACTTCTCTCCAGGCTGCGGTTTCGAATGTCCGGAATGGGGAGACCATCGTCGTCAAAAAGAACACGACGACCAGCGCCACGGTTCAGGCAGACCGGAAGGTCAGCTTCACCATTGATTTTCAGAACTATGCCTACAATTACACCGGGAAAAACTATGCGTTTCAGATCATGAACGGAAATGTCGCGATCAAGAACGCGAAGATTTCCGGGAAAGTCACACGGGGCTCCTACTACTTTTTTGTCAAGAGAGGAGCAGGGCTCCGGCTTCTGAACGGATATTTCGGAGGCCCCTGCGTGAACAATTTCGGGTCTGTTACCGTCAGTGGAGGAAACTACAAATTCAGCAGGTATGTCTCCTTCATGAACCGCTACTGGGGAACACTCCGTGTATCCGGGGGCAATATCCAGGGACAGACCAAGAACTTCGGCAAGCTGTTTGTCTCAAAGGGATCCCTCAGCTGCAAGGGTTATGAAGCCCTGGTCAACTATGGGACCTGCACAATCACGGGAGGGTCCCTTAACGGAGAAGTCTACAACGGCGCGATCCGGATTCACAAAAAGGTGGTTCCCGGGACGATGACCATCTACGGAGGCAGCATCACCGCCAGCGGCGAGAAGGCTGTTGCCCTTTACAACTATTGGGGGAACGTCACCATCGAGGGCGGGACTTTCACCAGCAAGGGGAATGGCACCATCTATAACTACAAGAACTGCAAGATGACGATCAGCGACGGGACCTTCCGCTCGGCAAAAAAGTACTACACCATGGAAAACTATGGAATCATGAGTGTATTCAAGGCGAGCATCGGGAACGGAATCATCCAGAACAGCGGTGCCATCACCAAACTGAATTCCAGCGTGAATACCTTCCTTGCGACGAGCAGCAGCTGATTGATCTGCCGGTTTTCCAAGGGCAGAGCCTGTCGAGAGATCTCTGGGGGACCATTTGTATGGATATCAATAAGTTGTGTCCGGGGTGCATGAGGGAAAAGCCTGAGGAGGCAGGTCCCTGCCCCAACTGCGGTTTTGATTTGGACAGCTATGCGCCGGACTCAAAGGCCCTGAGGCCTTTCACCATCCTGGCAGGGCGGTATGTGATCGGAAAGGTGCTGGGCTGGGGCGGATTCGGAATTGTCTACCTTGCCAGGGACCTCTCTCTGGATGTGGTCGTGGCGATCAAGGAGCTTTTTCCTTCAAATCTGATGACCCGCATGGTCTCTGATCACGCGGTCACCTACAGTGTCAGCTACGTAGAAAACTCCGAGGTGGTCCGGGAGGTGAAGGAGAAGTTTGTGCGCGAGGCGAGGGCTATCGCAGCGCTTGAGACCCAGCATCCGGATCTGACCGGTATGGTGCATGTCTCTGATCTCTTTGAGGAGAACATGACCGCCTACATGGTCATGGAATACCTTGATGGGAAGAACCTCCGATCCTATGTGGAGGAGGTTGGCCGTTTCCCCTACATGAATGTGATTGAGATCCTCCGGCCGGTTTTTCTGACCCTGGCTGCGATTCATCAGCACGGAATGACTCATCGGGACATCAGTCCCGACAACATCCAGATGCTCCGGAGCGGGAAAGTCAAGCTCATGGACTTTGGGGATGTGAAGATCGGCGGAAACAACAGCCAGAGCAAGATTGTCATGGTCAAGCCGGGCTACTCGCCGAGTGAGCAGTACTCTGTCGTGGGCAACATCGGGCCCTGGTCCGATATCTATGCCCTCTCGGCGACAATCTATATGTTAATTACCGGGCAGAAGCTGGCGGAGCCTTATGACCGCCTGGCAAGCCCGTCCCCGCTTCCGTCTGCTCTTGGGGTAGAAATCCCGGACAGCGCGGAGCAGGCCCTGATGAAAGGGCTCGCTTTTAATCCGGGAGACCGTCAGCAGACGATTGGGGAACTGATGACGGGGCTGTATCCCCCCTATCCAGAGCAGATCCCGCAGGGAAGGCCGGAGATGCCAGGACCTGAAAGATCTGCCAGGCCTGCCAGGCCGGAAAGTCCTGGAAAGCCGCTGTTTTCCGGGCAGAGAGGCGCTTTTGAACCTGAGCTGCCGAGGGATGCGGGAGCGGAAGAGATCAAGAAAGCCAAAAGAAACGAAAAAACAGAGAAGCAGAAGCCTGCCCAAAGCCGGGACAATGGGATGACGATCCTCCAGACAGAAGATCCCGGTTCCAGTGGGTATGCTGAGAGCGGCAGAAAGACAGGCAGATCTTTAAGCACAGGCAATGGGAAACGCTCTCAGAAGGGAGGAAAAGCAATCAGCGGGAAGCTGATTGCAGGGCTCCTGACCGGAGCGCTTCTGCTTGGCGCTGCCGGCTATTTCCTCCTTGGCGGAGGCTCAGGCGGGGACGGCAGCAAGGAGCAGTCTGAGTCGATCGCGGCGTCGGAGGCAGAGTCCACAAAGGCGTCAGAGGCAGAGTCCATGAAGACATCGGAGGCAGAGTCCACAAAGATGTCGGAGACGGTGGAGAAGAAGGCCAGGGAGGAGTCTGAAGAGACGGCTGCGCTGCA
>CADBUA010000516.1 GCA_902797665.1 uncultured Lachnospiraceae bacterium
AATTGAATAGTATAGAATAGAAGTGTTCCTTGGCAGATCAGAGCATCAATAGTGAATCAGAGAAACTCCTGCCTGAATCAACCCTATATGGGGCTGATTCGGGCAGGAGTTTCTCTGTGATAACTTATACCCGCGAGCGTGAGAAACTGCGAGAAAACTGGCGCGAGCGGGCATATGCCGATGAAACAGATGGCAGATTCGAATGCTTCCCGGTATAAAAAAGCATTCTGTCCCTGAATGGTTTGTGTGAAAGATCAGTTTTGTTTTGTTCTGTTCGATAGGGGAAGGCTTGCTTCTGTTTCAGGATTTCCATGATCGTTCAGGAAGGGAGAAGAGAGGGAACATGTCAAAGATGTCCAGAAAGAGCCCTGGGTGATAGAATCCTATAGGATTCTCCGCCTGGATGTGTTACAGTTTTCCAGGGTCTGTCAAAGGAGACTCTGCGCGCAGACAAAAGTGCCATTCAGAAGAGGGAGGAAGCAGGATGGAAATATACAGCTGTCAGCTCAACCATATGGAAAATCCATTGGGTCAGCGTCTTGTGCGCTGCGTGTTTTCCTGGAAAGTCCGGGAAGCGCTGGGGAAAAAGCAGGAAGCTGCCCGCATAGTGCTTGCCGGGGACAGGGAGATGCGGGAGCTTTTGTACGACAGCGGCTGGGACAGGGATCTGGACGCGCTGGGGACAGAGCTGCCCATCAAACTGAGGGCACGGACACGTTATTTCTGGACGGTCTCTGTCAGGAGCGATGCCGGTGAGGAAGCTTCCAGCGCTGTTCAGTTTTTTGAGAGCGGAAAGATGGAGGAGCCCTGGACGGGGCAGTGGATCAGCTGCGACAGTGAAGAGAAGCGCCTCCCGATCTTTGAGAAGGCCATCCAGCCCCGGGAAGGCCTTCAGGAAGCCAGACTCTATATCTGCGGGCTCGGCCTCTATGAGGCCTTCTACAATGGGGAGAGGATCGGTGAGGAGTACTTCACTCCCGGCTCAAATGACTATGACCGCTGGCTGCAGGTTCAGACCTACGATCTGACAGAAAGCTTCCGGCAGGCGGGGACCTTATCGGTCCTGATTGGCAATGGCTGGTACAAGGGCCGTTTCGGCTTCCTGGCCCGGGAGGAGAAGGGCTACTACGGAGAGGACTTTAAGCTGATCGCGGAGATTCACCTGACATACGAAGGCGGGCGGACAGAGGTCATCGGGACGGATGAGAGCTGGATTGTCCGCCGCTCGAAGATCAGCTATTCGACCATCTACGACGGAGAGCACCGGGACGACACACTGCCGGAGATGCCGCCCGAGAGGGCAGTTCTCACAGAAGCGCCCAGGGGAGCGCTGACGGATCGGATGAGTACGCCTGTCACGATCCATGAGCGCCTGAAGCCTGTGGAGCTGATCATCACGCCAAAGGGGGAGAAGGTCCTGGACCTGGGACAGGAGGTCACTGGGATCTTCAGCCTGGAGCTGGATCTTCCCAGGGGGACGAAAGTGCACATCCAGACAGGGGAGATCCTCCAGGAAGGCTGCTTTTACAATGAGAACCTCCGCTCCGCCAAAAGCGAGTATTTCTTTACCTCAGGCGGTGGGAAGGTCAGCCTGATTCCGCATTTTACTTTCTTTGGCTTCCGCTATGTGAAGATCGAAAATGTGGAGAATCTGAAGGCGGAAGATTTCACGGCCCTCTGCCTTTACAGCCAGATCCCTGAGCGGGGAGCGATGAAGACCGGCCATGCGCTGGTCAATCAGCTTCTTTCCAACGTCCGCTGGGGGCTCAAGGACAACTTTCTCGACGTGCCGACGGACTGCCCGCAGCGGGATGAGCGTATGGGCTGGACGGGAGACGCCCAGGTCTTCTCTCCGACGGCATGCTTCCTGCAGGATCCCTGGGCTTTCTACGCCAAGTACCTGTATGACTGCTGGCAGGAGCAGCAGGATCTTGAGGGAAAGGTTCCGGACGTGGTGCCCTCTGTGGGTGTGCACAGCAGCGCCGCGGTCTGGGGAGATATGGCCTGCATTATCCCCTGGAATCTCTACCAGTTTTACGGGGACAAGAGCATCCTTGTCGATCAGTATGAAAGCATGAAGGCCTGGGTGGACTACATCCGCCGGGTGGACGGGGATGACTATTCCTGGCGGGAGGTCTTTCACTATGGGGACTGGCTTGCCCTCGACAACATGAACGGCAGTGCGGAGGCTGTGATGGGCGCGACGGATGAGGGATTCATTGCCAGCATCTACTATGCCCAGAGCGCGGAGATCGTCTCCAAAGTGGCTGCCATTCTCGGCAGGGAAGAGGACAGGGAAAACTATAAAAAGCTTTCGGAAAAGCAGTTTCAGGCGGTGAAGGACGAGTATTATTCCAAAAGCGGCCGCTGCTGCGTCAAGACCCAGACAGCATTGATTCTGACCCTGAAATATGGGCTCTCTGAAAATGTGGATCTGACAATCCGGCAGCTCAGGAAGCTCTTTTCCGATTCCGATCATAAGCTCCGCACCGGATTTGTGGGAACTCCGCTCCTTTTAAATGTTCTCTCTGACATCGGGATGGAGGACCTGGCCTTTGAGCTCCTCCTCAATGAAGATTATCCCGGCTGGCTCCATGAGATTAAGCTTGGGGCTACCACAGTCTGGGAGCGCTGGAACAGCCTTCTGGATGACGGGACGGTCTCTGGTATCAGCATGAACAGTATGAATCACTATGCCTACGGGTCTATCGTGGAGTGGATGTTCCGCCATATCGCCGGATTTGCTGTGAGCGAGGAGGATCCTGGCTGCCGCCATCTGAGGATTTCTCCCAGCCTGAACTTTGAGCTGCGGGAGCAGGAGAGCGTGTATGACTCCGCTGCCGGGGAGTATCGGAGCAGCTGGAAGATAACGGATCCGACGCATGTGGAGCTTTCCGTCACCGTTCCTTTCGGTGCAGGCGCGATTCTGACGCTTCCGCATCAGAAAGATGCGGAGGGACCCATCAGCCTCCTCCCCGGCAGGCATGACTTCTCCTACGAGACCGATGTTTCCATCCGGCCGGTTTTCAGCGTCGACAGCAGCGTTCGAAACCTTTTCAGGATTCCCGGAATTCTCGATTCACTCCCCCTGCTCACAGAGATTCCTCTGAACTACAAGGAAGAGCCGCTCAGGAAGGCCATGGACATGCTGGGGAGACCACTGAGCGAAGAGATGGTCGAGAAGATCAACGGGATTCTCGGAGCTTTTTAAGTGTTTCAGAAAAGCCGGAGTGTGTGTCAGGCAGAGTATTAGCGGGACTGGAAGAAGCCGAGGGTTACTGAGCAGAGAGGAAGACTGAGAGGAAGAAATCCCTCCACATGAAAGGAAGGAAAGATATATGAAAGGCACTCAGGATTTGCCGTAGGCGAATCGTTAGTGCCTCTGCATATACCGCGGCCATGGACGATAGGCGACAGATTCTGTTAGACGCGAGTATAGAAGGGGAGTCGGTGAAGAGCCGGCTCCTTTTTTAATGGGGTATCTAATTAGATTGTTATCAAGGAAGATGCGGCATATCCCGCTCTCAGCAATTATATGAAATGTCTGCCTTGGCTTCCCGCGAGCCCTTGAATATACTGTAGACAGTGGAAAAACAGACAGGAGGAAGCCTGAAGCGTGAAGATCCAAATGCTCCTGTCATGCCTGAGAGATCAGCAATGGAAAACTGGTAACTGTCCAGTCTGCTTTGGCCGCTTGCCGCCAGGCGAGGTCATACATTTCATAAGCAGAGGCCGGGCGCAGATTGAATGCGGGCGTAGGAGCCTCGGCCCGGCTGAATGCCTGAAGGCGCTTGCGGCTGGAGGTACGAAAACTGAATCAGGCTCAGGAATCAATCGCATCGATTTCTATCATGGATAGAGACAGATGGATAAATATGTATATATATAATAAAAAGTATTTTAATGCATAAATAAGTGATATGATTGATAGATGAATTTACATAAATAGACGAATAAATAACGTTATAATTAAATATACTAAAGTATGATAAGGAGGAAAGGAAAATGTTGAATAACTTTTGCAAGCGACCACTGTACGAAGTGACCCGGACGATGGCAAAGGTCGCCATGGGCGCAGAGCCTGCGGAGCTTGTCATCCGGGACGCGAAGCTG
>CADBUA010000517.1 GCA_902797665.1 uncultured Lachnospiraceae bacterium
AGACTGTGTGTGAGATATACCCGCGAGCGTGAGCATTTGCGGCTAAACTGGCGCGAGCGGGCATATAGCGGTGAAAGACCTGGCAAAATCGAATGGTTCCCGGTATAGAAGCCGTAATCAGAGATCATCGAATGGTGCCCGGTATAATAGCAGCAGAAGATAAGACTGCCCGGCAGGGGATCCCTGCCGGGCTTTTTGATGCGGGAAGCATCTACGCCCCCTGAGGCGGAAAGGACACAACAAGGGCATGCCCGATCAATCGGAAGGGGATTCAAGCGGGGGAATTCTGATGGTCACAACTGTGCCGCCACTCTCCCGAGGCTTTATGGTCATGCTGCCTCCGCACATCATTGCCAGCCGCTGCCGGATATTTGACAGGGCGATATGTGGTTCGGAATCATCTGACAGGTCAAATCCAGAGCCGCTGTCCTCCACTGTGAGCACGCTGCCTGCACTCGTATGACGCGTCCTGATACAGACATGCAGCGGACCGGCATAGGGGTTCATACCATGCTTGACTGCATTCTCCACAAGGGGCTGCAGGGTCAGCGGCGGAAGGCGGAAACGGGTAAAGGGGGTATCGTACTCCACCAGAAGCATCTCTTCATATTGCGCCTGCTCTACGGCAAGATAAGCCCGGGTGTGCTCCAGCTCTGCGGAAAACGGAATGGGGCTGCCTGAGGCAACAGCGTTGAAATTTTTGCGCAGATAGTTGGTGAAGTCCATGGTGACCTGTCTGGCTTTCTGCGGGTCCTGATTACAAAGGCTGTAAATGCTCATCAGGGTATTGTAGATGAAATGAGGCCGCATCTGCAGAACCATGACGTTGGCACGATGCTGGGCGATCTCCTGCTGCTGCCGTACATTCTGCTCGATCTGGTCTGACAGGATGATGACATACATTGAAATTGCACAGATGGCTATTCCGAAGGCGAACAGGAGGAAGAAGGGCGTGAAGAAAACGGGGAGCGCACCGGCGGCAATCGGAATCAGGCCGATGAGGAAGGCATGAAAATATCTTCTGCTAAGACGGTTCCGGCGGCGGAGCGTGCAGATCAGGGGCAGGAGGATCATCATGAATAACTGACCGACCAGCAGGGGGTACAGTGGACCGTGGGTGAACTGACCATCAGGCGAGAGATAATAAAAGCAGGGGAAAAAGAGGGTCATGTTTATCATGATGAAGACTCCGATCATCAGCGCGATCTCAAGGCGGAAAGGTCTGCTCTGAAGGAGGCTCTCCCCACAGCAGTGGAGCATGTAGGCCATCAGCAGGGGAAACAGGACTGAGACGAGAAGGGTGTCGAAATAGTAGAGGATCAACAGTGCGTGCATCATGCCCGGATAGTTTTCGATGAGTGATTCCGTCAGGGCGACAGTACCGTACAATACGAGAATGGCGAAAAAGGTGATGAAGAATCGCTTACTCCATCGGTCTACGACGGGTACGAAGATGGCAACGCCAAGCCCCATCAAAAGCAGCATCAGTGCGGCGCCCATCAGTGAATAACTGAGTTGGCTTGTCAAAGCGCTCATTTGATCTCGCCTCCCTGCGGCAGCGGATATCGAAGTCTGCCTAGCTGTCTGATCACGCCCTCCGGAGTCAGCGGTTTGACCATGAAGCCACAGGCGTCGGTGTCCCATGCGTCCAGGGAATAATCGGGATAAGCAGTCAGGTAGACAACGTTCGTGAGGGGACTGATCTCAAGCAGCGTGCTGCAGAGGTCAAATCCGCTGGCAGTTCCAAGCTCGATATCCAGGAAGGCCAGAGCGATCCGGTTGACCCTGGCGTATTCTATGGCTTCATTCGGCCAGATAAAGCCGGTGATTTCGGCGTTCGGCAGAACCTCCTCCAGAACAGCCAGGCTGTCGGAGAGGATGACCCTGCTGTCATCCACCATGATGATATTGGGAGATTCCGTGTTTTCAACCGAGGGATAGAGCAGCGTGCCCACGTCCACCTCAAGGATCTTGGAGAGGCGGGTGATCATGGCGGCGTCCGGCAGACGGGTTCCGTTTTCCCATCTGGAAACAGCGGACCGGGTCACAATGACCTGGTTAGCCAGCTGAAGCTGCGAAAGCCCTTTTTCCACTCTCAATTTTCTTAATGTATCCGCAAACAGAGTGTTCAAGAAAAGTTCACCTCCCTTTCTCTTTCATGATATGCCGCCGTCTGCCGAAAAACAAGTATCTATTGGAAAAGGTTTCATTCTGGCAGCTCATGAATTGCAATGAATGCAAAGCGGGTCACTTTGCTCTGCTGTCAGCCAGGGAAGCAGGGGGTGTCCATGCCCATTCTGTCTTCCCCTATTCTCTGTTTCTCGCAGAATATCCGCTCCTATTCTGCCCATCCGCCTCTTTTTCCGCCGCTCGATCACCCCTATCATGAAGCAGAAAGCATCGAAAGCTGATGCCGATGCCAAAGACAGTGCTGTAGGATCCAGGCTGGAAGAGGGATCAGATCAGAAAAAGGAAGCCAAGGCAGAAAGAATAGAGTAAAATCGGGAGAGGGGGGCAGGAGCCTTTTTGACGCGGCATGAAAGAGAAAGGAGCCAGAGATCTACGAAAGGCCGAATCTATTCGGCGGATAGAGCCATACTGACTTTCAGGGGGAAGATTGGGGAGAGCCGGGAGAGCCAGGAGAGCCAGGAGAGCTGGGAGAGCCGGGAGAGTCGCGAGAGCCGCCAGGGCTTTTCTGCTTTGGAGGGATCCTGGAGACTGGACAACGAAAGAAAGATCGGCAGAGAGGGCAGTACGGGAAGTTCGGTAAGGCAGGTAGGGCAGGTA
>CADBUA010000518.1 GCA_902797665.1 uncultured Lachnospiraceae bacterium
CTTCTCCTCCGCGAGCTGCAAGCCAAAGAGGTCCAGCCTATGCCTCAGGTGTTTGCAGGACTCTCGTGCTTCGTTTCCTCTCTGGAAGCACATGACGAAATCATCGGCATACACAAGCAGTCCAGCAAAGCCCTTGAAAAGTGCTAATCCCCGTCTCCTGGCTGCGCGTATACGTCGTCCTTACAGCGGCCAGGACTCGGCACAGGGTGGTGTGCCTGGCAGCTTTCACGGCTAGAATCGCACCCGCCTGGCAAGACACGCTTCGCCTCTGGGCGCACTGTCTCGATCAGTTTTGATTTTCTTTTTACAGTTCTCAGTTACATATGTTTCTACCATCTTCCTTTAAGGGGCGGATGTTATACCCGCGGGCGTGAGAATCTGCGACATTATTTTCGCGAGCGGGCATATACCGGTGAAACATCTGGCAAATTCGAATGGTTCCCGGTATATTCAGAAAGCGGCAGAACTGGAATTCGACTATCAGTGATGTCTCCTTTGCTTTTCAATCTGCTCAGTAAGGTGAATGTTTCTGTCATTCCAGAATATCAACGGATCGTCCGACAGCGGCTCTGAAAAAATAAGGGTTTTATATCGTAAACAGGCGGAATCCTCCAGATTCAAATAGGGTTCGGAGATATAACCGTTAGCCCGATAGAAAGTGATTGCCGTATCATTGTTCAGCGCATCCGTATAAAGTCGCGCAAACCGATATCCTCCGGCTACTGCCATATCCTCGAATCGTTTCAAAGCGACAGACCCAAGATGCCTTCTGCGAAAGCCTTCTCTGATTCCAAACCATCCGAGCCTGGCGCTTTCAGGGTCATCCGCCTGGCAGTAGAGCCCTATGATGCCCACACATTCATTCGCCTCATAAATCAGATAATACTGATTATCGGAGGAATCCTCAAGGGATTCTTCATAGTTCACCCTTGCGCTTTCTCCGGGAAAAAGTTCATTCTGTATCGAGACAGCGAAATCAATATTGTTTGCAGTGATCCTCTCGAGATACACAATACCACACATCCTTTTAAAATATCATTTATACCTGAATCATCGTATGATCGTCCTGCCAGAAGTCTTTCTATGCCCCCTGAAACGGGTCAAGTGTCATTCGATCTGATGGCAGCGGTTTCAACCTTCACCGAATAAATATAGACAAATCCCGTTGTGCTTTCAGTATATTTTTTGGGGAAATCATACCACGATATTTTATTTGAACATTCAATAAAATGTATATTACATCATATTGATTTGATTGCAACATATTGGTTTGATTGGTTTAATTGCAGCATATAATGTCGATTTGAGAATTCAATCTCAACTGAATCCCACAGTTTATTCTTATCTTTTATGGGTATTTAGGCCATAAGGATATGATGTTGTTATCGTATATGAGCAAACGATCAGAACTGTGGATTGCCTATAATCTTTCTATCCAGCATGTTTGACCTTCCCCCTGGGAAAGATCTGCCTTCCCCTCAGATACATGGAAATCCATTATATACACGCCGTTTCTGGTATTGAAAAACCGTCCTGTCCAGTCGCAAGCTCCTTTCCAGGTACGATGCCGGGCGCATGCGCGTCTCAACATCCTTCCAGGTCATGCCCCTGTGGCGTATGGGATCCTCAAAAACCTGTTTTTCATTAGGTCAATCATCGAATCACCTTCTCCATTGGTTTTCCTTTTGACAGCTCATCGACCAGCTTGTCGAGCTGCCGGATTTTCTTCATCATCGGGTCTTCTATCGTTTCCACCTGTATGCCACATACCTTGCCGGTAATGAGATCGGAGCGCGGATTCCAGGCCGGCGCATTGCTGAAGAACACGCTGTAGGTGATATCAGAGGCAAGAGCGCTGCCGATCTGCTCCACAGTATACCCTGTGAGCCAGGAAGTGACTTTATCCACTTCAGCTTTTGTCCTTCCTTTCCTCTCCGCCTTCTGAACCAGCATAGGGTAGACCTTCGAGAAAGCCATATGAAAAATACTCTGTCTGGGCATTATTGCATTCCTTCTTTCCTATGATTCACTTTACTGAACGGACAGCGCTTGCCAATGCACTGGTTATTCCGGGCAGCATGCTGACAGACAGTCTCCGACCTGTCCATCCGTATATCGAAATGTTCTTCCACGAAGTCGATGGCAGACAAGATGGATAGATAAGAATCCCGTTTACAACAGCGCGGCCCGCCGATTTCTCCAATGGCGCTTAACGATTTCGCGGTCATTTTATGCGACAGAGCAAAAGGTTCGACTGTTAACGGAGTGGAAGATGAGATGATCGACACAAACATTCCTGAACTGATCCCCGCGCCGCAGGCTCCCCAAAAGCCACAGGCCCCACCGGGAACACTCTTTCCCCGGTTCATCATCTCAGCAAGGGCTCTCCCAAGGTCGACTTCCCCGCCCGCGTTCCTGTACGCAGTCAACAGTGCTGCCCCAACCATCACATGATGTTCCGGACCGTGCATATGGCAAAACGGCAGCGCCATCATTTTCTGGATGATCTCCACGGGATTCTTTGATGTGGATTTCATGCACAGGGCGATGATGCGATCCAGCCCCGCCATATGGCATTCATTGCAGACAAAGTGACCATTGAGGCAGCGGGCCCTGCTGTTCTCTTTTCTGTGGCAGATGGCGCATTCCATCTCTTCATTCGATTCCAGATAAACAAGAGGCGCTTTGCAGATCAGGCATTCATCTTTCATACATTTCTCCTTGTCACAGCACCATCAGCAATGTCCCGGCTCCGATCAGTGTGCAGCCAATCAGGCTCTTTGTCGTAAACTGATCATGGAGGAACACAAAGGCAAGTACCAGTGTGATAATCACACTCAGCTTGTCAATAGGCACTACTTTGGACGCATCTCCCATCTGGAGCGCTTTATAATAGCAAAGCCAGGATGCGCCAGTCGCCAGTCCTGACAGAATCAGGAAAATCCAGCTTTTCTGGCTGATTGCCTTAATGCCGCTCTGTGTGTTGGTTAGAAACACCATGCCCCAGGCCATGACCAGCACAACCATAGTACGTATTGCAGTTGCAAGATTGGAATTCACGCCTTCAATTCCTACTTTCGCAAGAATTGATGTTAAGGCCGCAAACACCGCAGATCCTAACGCAAACCAAAACCACATCATGTGCCTCCTCACTCTTCATATCCTCAGCTCCAGGATAAAGGCTGGTCGCCGGAATGATACTTCGTCACCATCATAGATTCTTTCGAATCATTGCATGTAACCTGTCTCCTTTATTTCCATGAGCATCCGCAATAGACTTCAGGTTCTCCTCCAGTGTCTCTTCTCCAGTGTCTCCTCTCCATAGACAACACGGAGGAAATCTGTAAATCGGGCCACAGATCATCCTCGATATACTCCTC
>CADBUA010000519.1 GCA_902797665.1 uncultured Lachnospiraceae bacterium
CTGTCCGGGGAGGATGACTACTATGAGATGTTCCTCGCAGGGCTCCGGGAGCTGGAGGGGTCTCATGCGGCGGGATAAAGCAAATTACTATCTGGATCTGGCGGATGTGGTATCGAAACGCTCCACCTGCCTGAGAAGGCATTACGGCGCTGTGATTGTCAAAAACGATGAGGTGATTGCCACCGGCTACAATGGAGCGCCCAGGGGAAGGGCGAACTGCACGGACCTTGGCTGGTGCATCCGGCAGAAGCTGGGCGTGCAGCGCGGGGAGCGCTATGAGCTCTGCCGCAGCGTGCACGCGGAGGCGAACGCGATCATCAGCTCCGGGCGTGAGCGGATGATGGGGGGCGCTCTCTATCTTTCCGGCCGGGAGGCCGCGAGCGGGGCCTATGTGAAAAACTCCTGCTCCTGCTCCATGTGCAAGCGCCTGATCATCAACGCCGGGATCGAGACCGTCTTTGTGCGCGATGGGGATGAGGACTTCCGGGAGATTCCGGTGGAGGACTGGGTGAAGATGGATGAATCTCTGAGTGGGGAGTTTGGCTACTGAAAAGCCCGGGCTGTCCAGATGAAGGCGCCTTCCGGTTTGTGGACAGGCGCAGGCTCCTGTCAGTGCATGAAGGGGTGAAGATCTGGCAGATTTAAATGGGTACTGAAATATAAAGGCCACCGGACATAGCCTTATTGCCATGTCCGGTGGCTTCCTTTATCAGGAACGGCATTCGCCCACCCAGCTACAGTTTAGTTTGAGTGGATCAATTTCGCAACTGTTTCACGACCCCGCAATGATCCCAGAAGGATCCCGGCAGAGCGGAATCTCTCCGAGCCTGGCGGAAAAAGAAGATCTGTCGTTCCGGTCGACAGGCAGAAAAGACATTCATGAAAGATGAAGGCAGGCATCTGCAGGAGGGGAGCCTCTTCATCCAGTCCGGATCCTCCTGCAAAGTCTCCGTCAAGGAATAGAAAAGAATGAAAAAGTATGATATATTGGCGCAAATCCCGGAGAGGGGCTTCTTTCCGGAATGAGGGGAGTATTTTATGAGGAAAAGAGGAGTCTTGAGGACATCTCTCCACGCCCTGTTTTGCCTTTTCCTGTGCCTGCTTTTCATCTCAGGAAGCGCAGCTGGGGCGGGGAAAGTCCACAGGGGCACGCTGACAGATGCCTCCGGGACAGGCAGTGAGGTGACAGGACACTGGAGAAAGTACAAAAGCGGGAGAGTGCGCTTTATCGACGAGGAGAGCGGACAATATCTGAAGGGCTGGCTGCAGCTTGAAAAGTATACCTACTATCTTGGGGAGAAGGGCTTCCGGGTAACCGGGCTGAAACAGATCGGGGATCAGCACTACTGCTTCAACGATCAGGGCAGGATTCAGACCGGTCTGATGAGTGCGGGCGGTCTTCTCTACTTCTATGATCCGGAAGCGGGCGGCGCCAGGCTGAGAGAAGCCTCCCGGGAAGTTGACGGGGTGGAGTACTACTTCGGCGCGGACGGGGCAGCTGTCAGAAACCAGTTCCTTCCCTCTGGGGCCTTTGCCGACGAGAAAGCCCATCCGATCCGGAAGTCGACCATCCGGCAGTTTCTGGAGACCGCCATGCAGCCGGTCGGCGCCTGTATGTATGTCTGGGGCGGTGGCTGGAACGACGACGACAGCGGGAGCGGCGTGGACGCCGTCACCATCGGGGTTTCCCCGACCTGGAAGGCTTTCTTTGAAAAGCAGAACAGCTCCTACAGCGTCAGCGATACCCGCTTTCAGCGGCGGAACGGGCTGGACTGCTCAGGCTTCGTAGGCTGGGCCCTCTACAACAGCTTCAACGAGGAGAGCGGGCACGGCGGTTATGTCATGCTCGCCCAGAACATGGCCCGCAGCTACGCGGACTGGGGCTGGGGCAGCTATACGCCGGCCGGGACTGTCAGGACTTTCTCGCCGGGGGATATCATGAGTACTTCCGCGGGACATGTCTATATCGTGCTCGGATCGTGCGGCGACGGCTCTGTGGTGCTGGTTCACGCAAGCCCGAAGGGTGTGATGATCAGCGGAACGCCGGCCCGGAACGGGAATACAAAGAGTGAAGCCAATGATCTGGCCACATCTGCGATGAAAAAGAACTTTCCAGCCTGGTACGCCAAGTTCCCGGACTCAAGCCGGCCAGGCAGCTATCTGACTTCTTACAGCTGCATGCACTGGACAGTCTCCGGGGAGAAATGCGTCATGGAGGACCCGGAGGGTTTTCAGAAGATGAGCGCGGAAGAGGTTTTAAAGCGCCTGTTTCCGTGACGCAGATCTGGCCGGACGGCAGCTTTCCGGCAGACAGGATGAAATTTCAGGAGAATAATTAAGTAATTAAAAACATTGACATTAGTGATTATATGTGTTTGAATATACTCATGGGAGTATACTATTTATGAACACTTCAAATATCACTAATTACAAACCAAAAGATTTTGCTGAATTGTTAGGCGTTTCCGTAAAAACTTTACA
>CADBUA010000520.1 GCA_902797665.1 uncultured Lachnospiraceae bacterium
ACGGGAAATTCTCGTAAAAAATGCGAAAAGAACCTGACACAGTGGCAAAGGATGGATGAGAACAATGATCCATATTATTGTGAATCCCGCCGGAGCGGGAGGCAGAACAAAACGCCTGTGGACAAAACTGGAGCCCTTGCTTGGGGATGCAGGCTATGAGGTCCACTATACAAGGGAAGGACAGACAGCCGGAGACATCGCGGCATCTTTGACGGGCCCCGGAGAAGGAACCGTGGACCTGGTGATTCTTGGCGGAGACGGAACCATGAACGAGTTGGTGAACGGAATCCGGGATTTCTCCCGCACCAGGGTCGGACTGATCCCCTCCGGGTCTGCCAATGATCTGGCCAAGTCCCTGGATCTCTCCAGAAAGCCGGAGGAACTGCTCTCCTCCATTCTGGAAGGCAAAACCCTCAGGATGCTCGACGTGGGCCAGGTGCTGGCAAAGAAGGCGGACGGAAGCTCCTTCCTGAAACGCTTTGTCGAGAGCGCCGGTCTCGGCTTCGACGCGGCGGTCTGCGCGGAGGTTGCCAGCTCCCGTCTCAAGAAAGTCTTTAACCGCCTCTCCATCGGAAAACTCATCTATCTCTTCGTTGCCGCCAGGCTGATCTTCCGGTCAGAGACCGTGCCCGCTGTACTTCTCCTCTATCAGAAAGGCGGAGAGAAAAAGCAGCTTCAACTGCAGCGAATGAACTTTGCCGCCATCATGAACAATCCCTATGAGGGGGGAGGTTTTTACTTCTGCCCGAATGCGGAGAGCAGCGACGGGATCCTGGATCTCTGCGCGGTTCATGACCTGAAAACCCTGGAGTTCTTTCGCTTCTTTCCCCGGGCGCTTACAGGAAAACATGTCTCGATCAAAACGCGGATCGAGATCGCCCAGGCAGAAAAGATCCAGATCCAGGCGGAGGAGCCTTTGTGGCTTCACTTCGACGGAGAGACAGACACAAAGGTGAAAGAAGCCGTCATCTCCCTGACCGGGGAGAAACTGCAGCTTCTCGTATAAAGATCCAGTCTGCTTTGGCCGCTTGCCGCCGAGCGAGCTCATATATTTCAACAGCAAAAAACAGGGGATCCGGAGCTGCCGGATTCCCTGTCCCTGTCTCTATATTCTATCTCGATCTCTGTTCCTATCTATATCTATATCTGTATCTCTGTTACTATCTATATTGATATCTCTATCTTTTATCCATCAAAAACAGAATATCCTGTATATCTGCCTGGCAGATGCATCTATCAGTTCCCATGCCTTCAGATCTTCTTCCGCCTCCCCATCTCGCTGGCAGAAAAGAGCTCGCAGCTGTCCAGTCCGCTTTGCGTACTTGCTGCGCAAAACGTGCGAATACAGAGCAGAAACCAAAGGCCTTCGCTGGACTTCTGTGAGATGCAGCAATCTCCATCAGGCATGAGATCTGCCATACTCCACTGCCTCGTAGATCTCCCCTTTCTGCCTGCGCCGCCTCGTGATTTTCTTCTGTCTGTAGAGATCTGCCCTCAGCTGGACTTCAATGGAGATGTTGTAGTTCATGTGCCCGTCTCCCCGCTGTCTGGGATCGTTCTGCTTCCTGGTCAAATCATACCCCCTGTCTTTCAGCCATCACCCGATCCCCCGGCAGGCATCATCACGCCAGAGGAATCACCCGGTTTATGATACACCACATCCCCGGCTCTGTCAGAGAAACCTGTACGCCGGATCACAAAAAAGCGCATTCCTTTCGGAATGCGCACATGGAATGATCTCTTCCGGTCTTTGTCAGGGCTTTGTTTGGGCTTTGTACAGGCGCTCCGCACACCGATCAGGTCCGGACACCATTTTCAGCTCCATCCAAAGATTTCCTCCCCCCGGCAGACTCTCAAAGGCTTACTCCGCCTGAAACTCCGGGAAGACACCAGGATTGACGAAGTACATATCGATCACTTCCCCTTCGAAATCGGTGCTCATGAAGAGGCCGCTGTCATCAGAGAAATCAAAGCTGATGCTGTACTCATCTCCATCATCGTCCGTCGCGATGCCGGTCTCAGCGTCATATTCCATCCCGAAGAAAACATCTTCCGAGCCATCCGCGAAAACATAACCAAGGATGATCCAGTCCAGATCCTCACTGATTCCGATGGTAAGCGAGTCGCCTTCCGAATCCGCACCGGCGAACCAGTAATAATCGTTGATCACCTCGGCGATGGAGGGATTCACGAAGACCGCGTCAAAGGTAGTGGAGCCATCTTCGTTGGAGAAGGTCAGGTTCGCGTTGTCATGTTCTTCATAGTTAAAGGCATATTCCTGCCCATCCTCTTCGTCCAGGATGGAGAAAGAGCCGTCACCGAAAGTGACCTCACCGTACAGAGCCTCGACATCCTCAGCGGAGGAAGCGATGGAAGCCGTACCGGTCGCATCGTTTGCGTTCAGAAGAACCGTCCAGGCATTTTCACCGTCAAAACCCTGCATCACCAGGTAGTTTTCGTAGTCCGGCGCGCTCTCCGTCTCAGCTTCCGCAAAAGCAAAGCTGCTCATGCCAAGAACCATAGCGCCAGCGCAAAGGATCGCCATTAATCTTTTTTTCACAATTTACCTCCAGGAAATACAATAAATCAAAAAACTCCAGCTTCAAATGCAGATTCTTCTTTTCTGAGATTGTTCGTCTTCTTGTCATTTTCTATTTCTGTCTGCAGAAACATTTCTGTGTCTTCTCAGGCCGTCTCAGGCCGTCTCAAGGTCATCTCTACTGCCTGTGAGAGCCTGCGCATTCTCTCAGAGAAATCAGAATCCATCAAGAGAGTATAAAGGATTTCCGAAAAAAAAGGCCTGACATTCATGACAGTTTTTTGACGTTCGTGACAGGAGCCTTCTCAATATCCTTCCCGGGCTCTCTCCTTGCGGAGCTTCTGGCGTCTGACGGCGCTGTCCCACTCGAGCTGCTCATTCAGCGTTTCGACAATGAGACCCGGCACTTTCTGGGGCAATCCGCCGCTGTCCACGGCGACCATCACAAAGTAGGCACGGTTGATCAGAACCCGCATCCCGCTCAGCTTCTCGGCGTAGGTATCGATTCTGACTTCCATCGAGCTGTTGCCCACCCAGGTGAGGTATCCTTTCATATAGATGGTATCCGTCTCCGTGGCGCCTTCCTTGAATTCAAGATTGTCGATGGCGGCGGTTACCGCTGTGCTCTCTGAGTGACGCTTGGCCACGATGCCCGCCATCTCATCCAGCCACTGGAGAAGCCTTCCTCCAAAGAGCCTCCCATACGCGTTCAGATCCCCGGGAAACACCAGATGGGAAGCTTCCGCGATGGAGTCGGATACATGCTTCATCTTCCGCGGTTTCGGAGCTTCCTCCTCCCCGAAGACATGCTGAATGCCTCTGTGAGCTCCTACCCTGGCTGTCTCTTTCCCCATAGTCAACCTCCTGCTGCTCATACGCCAATTCCAGCCCTCTCAGGATTCAAGGGCCTGTTAAAGATGTTCAGATGTGTATGCCTTTGTGAGTGTAAAGCAGGGGCCGGGGAATTGCAAGGAGAGAGCAAATTTCTCTTGCAAGATCTCTGGATTCCTGCTATTATTTCCTTCGGTCGCTTGTTTCACGCTTTAAAGCGGCAGAACTTTAAAGTGTGAAACAGATGGGCACAGAGATGTCCCGGACCAGATTTCAGTATTCTCTATTGGAAGGGGTATTCTATGGCAATTAAAATCGTATTTCTGTTGATCTTCTTCGCGGTGATGATCCTCATCGGCTGGATGACAAGAAAAAAGGCCTCCAGCGTAGACGGCTTCGTTCTGGGCGGCAGGAGCGCAGGGCCCTGGCTGACAGCTTTCGGCTACGGCACCTCCTACTTCTCGGCTGTCATCTTTGTCGGCTACGCGGGCCAGTTCGGCTTCAAGTACGGGATCTCCGCTACCTGGGTCGGCATTGGAAACGCGGCGATCGGCTCCCTCCTGGCCTGGATTATCCTGGGCCGGCGCACGAGGGTTATGACAAAGCATCTGGATTCCAGAACCATGCCGGACTTCTTCGGCAAGCGCTATGACTCCAATAACCTGAAGGTCTTCGCGGCCCTGATCTCCTTTGTCTTCCTGATCCCCTACACATCCTCCGTCTACAACGGACTCTCCCGTCTGTTCAGGATGGCCTTCAACATCCCCTACAGTGTCTGCGTCATTGTCATGGCCGGACTGACCTGTGTCTATGTCATCCTGGGCGGCTACATGGCGACCGTCATCAATGACTTTGTACAGGGCATCATCATGCTGTTCGGCATCAGCGCGGTCGTCGTCGCGGTCCTGAACAACAACGGCGGATTCCTTGCCGCGCTGAACACCCTCTCTCAGCTTGAGTCCGACCTGCCTGTCAGCGCAGGCATGAAGGGTGCCTTCATCTCCTTCTTCGGGCCGGATCCACTGAACCTTCTCGGGGTTGTCATTCTGACCTCCCTCGGTACCTGGGGGCTTCCCCAGATGGTGGGCAAGTTCTATGCGATCAAGGATGAGCGGTCCATCAAGGCAGGCACCATCATCTCCACCTTCTTCGCCATCGTCGTCGCCGGCGGCTCCTACTTCCTCGGCGGCTTCGGGAGACTGTACAGTGAAAACCCGTCGATCTACAACGCGGATGGCTCCGTGGCCTATGACGGCATTGTCCCGGCCATGCTGTCCTCCCTGCCGGATATCCTGATCGGCATTGTGGTGGTCCTGGTGCTCTCCGCTTCCATGTCAACCCTCTCGAGTCTGGTCCTGACTTCCAGTTCCTCGGTCACGCTGGACCTGATCGCGCACTTCAACAAAAACATGGAAGAGAACAAGAAGCTGAAGACCATGCGCATCCTGCTGATCTGCTTTATCATACTGTCTGTCATTCTGGCTCTGAAGCCGCCGACATTCATCGCGCAGCTCATGGGTTACTCCTGGGGCGCTCTGGCAGGCGCGTTCCTCGCTCCCTTCCTCTACGGCCTTTACTGGAAGCGGACCACAAAGGCTTCCGTGTATGCCTGCTTCCTGTCCGGCGTGGGCATCACCATTAGCAACATGATCTTCCACTACATCAAGAGCCCGATCAATGCAGGTGCCTTCACCATGCTGTTCGGCATGGTGATCATCCCGCTGGTCAGCCTGCTGAGCCCGCGGATGAACAGCGCGAAGGTCGATGAAATCTTCTCCGGCTACAAAGAGAGAGTTACCATCGAGAAGCAGTACAGCCTTGAGGAGAATGAAGCGGCTGAAGACTGAAACTCTGCGATGGAGTAGGCTTCTGCGTGCACCCGGATTTCCCCGCGAGCGTGAGAATCGGCCACAAATGGG
>CADBUA010000521.1 GCA_902797665.1 uncultured Lachnospiraceae bacterium
ACCCCCATCATCAATACAGAAAGAAATCAGCGAAACGGTGAAGCGACGGTCGTGCTGGACGCTTCCAGCCTTGTCCCTGGCAAGTACACATCGGTGTTTACCTTATTTGCGAAGAATTCCTTTGGCTCAAACAGGAATCTGGATTGTGTCCGGGGCCTGGATTTTGAATTGATCAGTGTCAATTCCGATATCGTCTGGAATACAAGAAGATGGGGAAGTGTCCGCCTTCCCGATATGACACTGGAATAGAGTGAGGCAGCAGTTTGAAAAAGCTTTTGAAATGTATTACCACGCTTTGCGCAGCATGTGCGCAAAGCGAACTGACCAGTTACGAGAAGCGTCATTTTCGTCAGACACCCAGAAGGAGTCTGAATGGCGATAGCCGATTTTGGCATCCACTATGATTAACGAGTGCCAGATCATCTGCTGCCTGGCATAGGCTGTGACAACAGATAACTGTATCGAAGGCAATTAGATGCGTCTATCCATCCTTGACTGAGACATGGCAGCTGCCGATCATCCCACAAGAGCAGCCTTTCGCGTCCTGGATACTCAGCTTCTTGCCTTTCCTGGTGCCCGCTTCTTCGGTGCATCCGGTTCAGGCTTCAATGGGGCCAGGCAGCTTATGTAAGCCCGCAGAGGCGATCCTGAAGGCGATCTCGAAGGGGCTCCTGAGCAGGATGATCCCATCGCAGTCGTCGTGTTTCAGGGAATGCTGTCGGCTGCCCTCCAGGCATCCCACTAGCGGTGATAAAGCAGGCCACTCTTTTCCCTGCAGGCAGCATATACTCGCCCCAGTTCTGGCTTCATCCGCGCATCTGCCCGATGATTCTTTTGATGTCGTCCAGCCCTTCTGCAAAACTGATCCCTCGCTGTCTGTCTTCTGAAGAAAGGCCCATTTCGATCATATGCGCAAGCTGTTTCTTCAGTCCGTCATAGTAGCCGTTCAGGTTATACAGGATACATGGGGCGTCCATCTGCCCAAGAGAGACTTTTGACATGACCTCAGCGATTTCCTCCAGCGTGCCCGTTCCGCCGGGAAAAGCTATAAAAGCGTCCCCCATCTCGATCATTTTACCTTTCCGCTCTGTCATGTCCTTTGTGACGATCAACTCCGTGATGGCGTTGTATTCAAAACCGGCATCGATGAAGAACTGCGGCTCCACTCCCGTCACTTTACCACCTGCGCTCAACACGCTTTCCGCAAGTTCGCCCATCAGGCCGGACTTTGACCCACCGTAGATCAGGGCATGGCCTGCATTCCCGATCCAGCAGCCAAGAGCTCTGACAGCCTCTTTCAAGGATGGATCATTGCCCGCATTTGCGCCGAGATATACCGTGATATTCATGTGTTTCTCCCTATTATACCAATTGATCCATATATTTTTTGAAGGCAAATCTATGGATCTTCCAAGATATCATAACATAGATCTTTATAAATCATTTCTTTGCAAAGCAAATCTTTGTAGGCCATATCTTTATAAAGCATATCTTCTTTGTTGCTAGCATAGAATATTCTGCCGCCTAAACCAGCTCTGTCACGATCCCGTCAGACAAAGCAGGCGGGGAGCCCTCTGGCGCTCTCCCGCCCGGATTGCGATGTCGCTCCCGATGCCGCGTGTGCGAGGATCTGTGAAAAAAGGGCGAGCAGGTATAAGCCGCCCACCCATTTGGCATCTCCCAGGGGCAGTATCATCAGCTGCTCTTTCCCGGCAGGAAGATCATTTGTAGCTGTCCAGTCGCAGGCTCCTGTAGGCATTCGGCCGGACGCAGGCTCCTTTCGCCGCGTTCAATGTGCGCCCGGCCTTTCCTTTGAACTGTATGAGCTCGCTCGGCGCAAAATACGCAAAGCGGACTGGACAGTTACGACTTTCTTCTGTATTTTTCCGCTCAGTGCGAAGCTGGCCGGACAATACCCATTCTATTTCATCAGATCATAAAATCCGCAGATTCTCTGCTGATCGTCCTTCACTCTGTCCGCAGCAATCTTTGCACGGGTAAATCTCTCTACAATATCCGCTTCCTGCTGTGCATCTGTGAACACCCCGAATCTGATGTTGATCTTGTCTGCTATCTCTTCATCCGCAAATAGTTCAGACATGAACCCTCTGAGGATCTGGTCATAGTCCTCCTGTTGCGGGCAGTATAATAAGAAGATATCTCCTCCCTGTCTGCAGCCAATTCCACCGGTTTCCCGTGCCAGTTTTCTGATTTTGTTGCCGATACAGCGCAAAACATGATCGCCGAATTGCCGGCCATATTGTATGTTGGCCGTATGGAAGCGATTGACATCACAGACCAGCGCATCCATGACAGTATCCTTGTACAGGTGGTCCAGTCGGCTGACATAACGGTAGAAATAGTCTCTGTTCAGCAGGCCCGTCAGCTTATCTCGTTCCGTGTAGCGTATCAGCTCGCGGTCTTCAGACAATTCAATGCACTTGGCAATTCGAGCTTTGACGATCTCGATGTCCGGGAACGGTTTTGGTATGAAATCCATCGCGCCGCTTCTCAGGCAGTCAAGCTCTGCGGCCTGATCCACGGTCAGGAAAACCACCGGTATCGACATTAAATCTTCATCTACCTGCATTTCCGCAATGACCTCTCGGCCATTCTTATTCGGCATTTGCAGATCAAGAAGCACAAGGTCAATTTCGTCCTTATGGCTACGTAATACTTCCAGTGCACTATTGCCATCGGAAGCATATAAAAGATCATATTCGTCCTGAAGAAGATCTCCCATGATTTCCCTGTTTATATCAACATCATCCGCGATCAGGATATGTTTCCGGGCATGAATCGCAGGAATGTATTCAGAATCAGGCGAGGTCTCCGTTCCTCTCTCTTCTGAGCGGGAGGCTTCTTTTCGGGACTGTTTGATTTCGTACATGGCTTTGTCAGCCTCTTCAAAAACATTCAGATAAGAAGAGTGACGATCCCGGTCATACTCAGCCATGCCAGCAGAAATGCCTTCCCCTAAGCGGGCTTTTAACTGATCCTTCGGAACAGCGTTGATCTGTTCCAGCAGTTTCTCCCGCTCAGCATAATCATCCCCGGACAGAATCACCACGAACTCATCCCCGCCGATTCTGAACACGGCGCTATGGATGAAGACATGGCAGATCCTGGTACAGGCGTTCTTGATACAGGCATCTCCTTCTTTATGCCCATACAGATCATTGACTGTCTTGAGGTTGTCGATATCACAGACCACCACTGCAAAGGGTTCCTGTTCCCCCTTTTCGATCCGTTCATTGATCTGCCCTTCCCAGCTGGAATACGCATGTTTGTTTCTAACGCCCGTGAGGGAATCGAC
>CADBUA010000522.1 GCA_902797665.1 uncultured Lachnospiraceae bacterium
GCATTGGTCAAAATGAGGAAGAAGGATCGGTGACCCGGGCTCAGAGGGCTTCGCAATACCTTCGGGCGTGAGAATCTGCGTGCTATATCGGAAAACATTCGGATTTGCCGAGTGCTTAAACTCCTTCCCTTCCCGCTGCAGCGGCCAAATCAGTGAAAGGGCTCCGGCATTTGCCGAAGTCCTTTCTGTTTTTAAAATATAAAGTTCAACATTCCTGCCTGGTGAGTGAGAATAATGCAAGCTGAACTACCAGAAAAAGTTGATAAACATATAAAACATTCTTATGAATAAATAATTATACGAATAAACAGATACTGGCAGGATACTCATCGATTGACATAGCTGAAAAAAGTCCTGCGCATGCGCAGGACTGGGGGATTTTTAATTCGATCCAATATTATTGTTGTTATTGCTATGATTGAGTGAAATTAAAACAATTATATAATCATTTCCGGTTACAATGCAGCACTTGAGACTCAGACCTTCCTGCCCATCTCATAAGCTTCCTTCAGCTTCTCATTTCCCTGGATTTCTCCGGCATTGTTGACGCCCCCGCAGAAGACAGCGCCCCGGAAAGTGGCTTTCTCAAAGCAGTCTACCCAGCCCTTTGTCCCCTCGATGGCACGCGCCGGGACATCTGGCTCATCCTCAGCCGCGGAGGCGAGGAAGTAGACATCGCGGAAGCGGTAATCCTTGGGGAAAAGGGGGTTCAGGCGGTCAATCAGGACCTTCATCTGACCTGACATCTCATAATAGTAGATGGGGCTGGCCCAGACCACAACATCCGCTTTCTCCACTTTTTCCTCAATTTCCACCGCGTCATCCTTGATGACGCAATGGCCGGTTTTCTGACAGGCAAAGCATCCCTGGCAGTAAGCGATCTTCTTCCCGATCAGGGAAATGATCTCCACCTGATTCCCGGCGTTCTCTGCTCCCGCGGCAAAACTGAGGGCCAGGGCATGAGAGTTGCTGTTCCTTCTCAGGCTTGTCGAGAGAATGACGACATTTTTCATGACTTCTTCTTTTCTCCTTTCAGGTACTCCTGGAAGAAAGCTTCCAGCTTGTCCCAGGGGATGATTTTCTTCTCCCCACCGTCATAGAGATCTGTGTGGACAGCATCCGGAATGAGCAGAAGCTCCTTGTTCTCCGGGTTTGGATTGCCCTTCATCATATCCGCATAGGCACTCTTTGAGAAATAGCAGGAGTGGGCTTTCTCTCCATGCACGATGAGGACCGCGCTGCGAATCTCAGAGCTGTACTTCAGGATCGGCAGGTTCAAAAAGCTCATGCAGCCGATCACGTTCCAGCCCTGATTGGAATTCAGGGACCTCGGGTGATAACCACGGCTGGTCTTATAATAATCGTGGTAGTCCTTTACGAAGAAGGGAGCATCCTCTGGAAGTGGGTCGATCACCCCGCTGGCGGGGGTGTAGGTCCCGGACTGATAGTCTGCTGTCCTCTGCGCGTTCAGGGCTTTTCTTTTTTTCATAGCGCTGCGTTTCGCTGTCTTCGGAGTCAAAGTATCCCTTGGCATTGACCCTGGACATATCGTACATGGTCATGACCGCTGTGGCTTTGATGCGGGTATCAATTGCCGCCGCATTGAGCGCCAGGCCGCCCCATCCGCAGATTCCGATGATTCCGATCTGGTCCGGATCCACCATGTCTGAGCTGGAGAGGAAATCTACCGCAGCCTGGAAGTCCACGGGTGTGGATGTCCGGGGAAGAATGCTGTTTCTCCTGATGTCTGTGATGAAGCCCGATGTCGTGAATATTCTAGCCTTTGAACTGTTATTACGCTAATGGTATTTCAGAAT
The DNA here is from genome assembly GCA_902797665.1 of uncultured Lachnospiraceae bacterium. GTDB lineage: Bacteria > Bacillota > Clostridia > Lachnospirales > Lachnospiraceae > Porcincola. The sequence goes on from CADBUA010000522.1 coordinate 1,818, forward strand.
GTCATGATATTCTAAATAGGCATATCAGGAGAGGCAAAAGCCCTGAAGCTTTTATCCTGACGCAGAAAATCCAAAGGATACCAGGGAGTATGAAAAGGTTGATACGATAATCTTCTGGAGAGAGGAGGGAACTATGGAAATCAAAGCGCTCAGGTATTTTCTGGCCGTATCCAGGGAGGAGAACGTGTCCCGCGCGGCAAGGATGCTGCATCTGAGCCAGCCCACCCTGTCAAAGAATCTAAAAGCCCTGGAGGAGGAACTGGGAAAGAAGCTCTTCATCCGGCATAGCTTCAGCATTTCCCTGACCGAGGAGGGAATTCTTCTCAGGAAGCGGGCTGAGGATCTGGTCAGGATGGCGGATAAAATTACGGAAGAGTTTTCCTCGCTGGATGACATCACAGGAGGAGACCTCTATCTGGGACTTGCGGAATCCTTTCAGATCCGATACCTGGCCAGGGAGATTGCCTCCTTCAAGAAGAGATTCCCGGACCTTCGTTACCACATCACCAGTGGCGACACCGAGCAGGTGACAGAAAAGCTGGATCGGGGCATCCTGGATTTTGCCATCCTGGTAGAGGAACCGGATCGGGACAGGTATGGAAATGACAGGCCCGGCAAGGCGCAGACTACCCCCTTGGTGATGACTCAACAAATATAAGAATGGATCCAGGGAAATCAACTTATTAGAGACGACACTTCCAGTCTGGAGAGGAGATCAGGCTGAGCGCTTCTATCCACCTCAATCGATTCACTATCTTATCCTGCCGCTCGATACATCTTTTTACGTGGATCTTTCGATGTGTACCGAGACAGAGTTGGGGGAGGGGAATTGGTTTCGGGTATATCAGCTGAAGGATCAGAATCTTCTTCCAAAGCTATATACCCCAGAGGCGCTGCCTGATTCGCGTATTCCTGCAGATCGCCTGGTTTTTCATCTGAATCCAGGGAGAAAACATACAGAACCTGGTTTTCTCTCTCAACACATGGATGAAAATGAGAATGTAATCCATACCTCCGGAAAAGACCCTGGGTATATTCTGTTTGGTCCAGGCATCACGCTTCCACCTGGAAAGTACACGATCTCGTTTTTCTTAAGCAATACAGAGTACCCCGATGAGATTGTTATCGGATTTACGGAACTTGCAAGTTCAAACATAAACCTGCATGATACGATGCGAGATTTTCACCAGGGGACAGCCCAGGTGACCTATCATCTTGATCTCACAGAGCCTTGCGAGGATTTTCAGACCCAGGTATTCGCGTGGGTTCCCGGGGTTACGGTGAAACGGGTTGAGATTGAGTATTCTGTGTAAGACAGATGTTTGAAAACTTGTAGCTGTCCAGTCGCAAGCTTTTTTCCAGGTACGAGAAATGAAGCCTCATGGCCGCTTGCTTTGAAGTTCAGTGTACTCCCTGCTCAGATCCATTCGAATATAGCAGGTGTTTCAGCGGTAAATGCTCTCTTACGCCAATTTTCGTCTGATCCTTACGCTCGCGCTTTTCCGAGGGAGAGATTGGATCGTCCAGCCTGAAGGAGAGGAAGGCAGCGGAGGAGCGGAGAATGGAAGTGACAGGGAAAGTCCGATCAGGATCAAAGAGAGGTTCTGGAAGCGTACTGGGGCAGAGGCCTCTTCCTGATCAGGCATGAGACGGCGTGAGAACACATCAGCTGGGAACTGGAAATCATGATCCATGAGGAATGAGGAACGGACGCTGGGAAAGAGGGAAGACCCACTCGGTATCGGCAGGCGTCTGAAGGGAGAGAGGAGGCAGGTGTGCTTCCTGCATCGCCTCATAGCCTTCATGATCCTGAAATAGTTCATACATAAAACAGGAGGAATCAGTTATGAAAAGATACAAAAAATGGATAAATACATTTATTCTGGTTTTTAGCTTATCATTACTCTTTATAAGCCATGCTTGCTATGCGGAAAGCAGTTCTGATGATGTGATGAAGATGCTGAATGCATATAAAAATAAGGAGTATAAGAAAGCGGCAGACATCGCGAAGGCTCTGCCTGAGTATGCGGATGAAAAGTCCATCGCAAAACCGATGCGCTCAAAGCAGAAGAAAGCTTATATCAAGTTTTTGGGCACGTTCCCTCTATTTGACACCGATCGAAATGGTGATTACCTCTGGGACTATTTTGTAAAAGACCTGGATGGAGATGGTTCAAATGAGCTGTGCGTCTATTATGGGTCCTGCGAGGCTGATGTGCGGCTGCGCGTATACCGCTATAGGGCCGGGAAAGTGCAGGCTGTGACGCAGGAATACTTGAGCCATGGGATCTGGTGTGATTTCCCCGGCAAGGCGGGCGTGATCTATGTGTATGCCCACAGCGGCGGAGAGAGTGTCAGTGTCGTCACATTGAGCAAGAATAAGCTGAAAATTAAAAGATATGGGTCACATTCATATGGATTTGTCAGCAAAAATGATTATAAATACATATCTTTCCCATACAGATTTCCAGGGCACATCACTATGAAAAGTATAAGCAGGAATGGAAACTACAGGGGATATGGGGTCATCAGTTACAGCGCGCTTAAATAAGACCGATATAAAATTAAGTGGTAAACAAAATGCATAAGTAATAGATAGAAAGCAATAATCGATAACAAACAGGTAAAGATCGATAAGTGGCAAGTAAAAGACAGATAATTATTAAATAATAAGTAATTATTAATAAGTAAATATGTAATAGATGATAAACTATAAGCAATAAGTCATAAATAATAAATTGCTGATAAATGAAATAACAGCTACTTTCTGATTGCTTTATGTTCTTTACACTGCGCTCCAGAATTCAGAACAAAAGAGAGCTGAGGACGGGCGCAGATTTCATACGGGCCCAGGAGCCTCTGCCTGTCGCCGCAGCAGAAAGCGATTGTGACTGAACAGATACGAATAGATCTGGGAGACAGAGGATAGGAATCCATGAAAGCATATAGTGACTGGAAGATAGAAAAGTTGAAAAGTGATTTATAGAATTTATAGAAGCAGGAAGACATAGATAATTTATAAATACAAAGACTATGGAGAAAAAGATTTACCGGGATGTAGATACATTCCGCTCGAAGCTCTGGAAGCTCATGCTTCCGATTGCCCTGCAGAATCTGATGCTCTCTGCAGTGGCAGCAGGGGACGCAGTCATGCTGGGGCGTCTCTCTCAGAATTCCATGGCGGCGGTGTCCCTGGCGACTCAGGTGCAGTTTGTCCAGAACATGATCCTGGGTGCCTTCACAGCGGGCGCCTCGATCCTGGGCGCGCAGTACTTTGGGAAGAATGACACAAAGAGGATCAACGACATTTTCTGCATGACCCTGCGGGTGGTTGGAGGACTCTCGATTCTATTCACAGTGCTCTGTGTCGGTACGCCCGGCATGCTCATGCGGGTCTTCGCAGGGGATCCGGAGCTGATCCGGATTGGCAGCTTATATCTCAGAATCGCCGGATGGTCTTATCTTTTGACAGGAATCTCCCAGTGCTATCAGACCATCATGAAGGTGACACTGCACGTTCGGCGTGTTGCCCTGATTAGTTCCACAACGGTAGTCCTGAACCTTGTTCTGAACGCGGTCTTCATCTTTGGACTTTTTGGCATGCCAAAGATGGGGGCGGCAGGAGCTGCGCTGGCCACGCTGATCTCCCGGATCTTTGAACTGATCTGGTCCGTGTTCTCCTCCACGAAGAAGGGCTTTCTTCATCCAGATTATCGGAGATTGCTGATCAGGGACAGGGAGCTTGCCGGAGATTTCCGGAAGGTATCCCTGCCACTCCTTGGCGGCGGTCTGTTCTGGGGTGTCGGGTTCACCTCCTACACGGCAATCATGGGGCATATGGGGGCGGACGCTGCCGCTGCCAACTCTGTCTCTGCGGTGGTTCGCGATCTCATGTGCTGCCTGAATATCGGCATTTCCACAGCCGGCGGCATCATGGTTGGAAATCTGCTTGGAGCGGGGGATCTTGAACTGGGCAAGGAGTACGGCATCCGGCTGGCAAAACTTTCCTTCCTGATTGGATTTGCTTCCACCGCTCTGATACTGGCGGTGACAGTCCCGGTCTCACGCTTCATGATTCTGACCGACCAGGCCCACAGATACCTCATTGGGATGATGGTGATCATGTCCATCTACATGATCGGGCGCAGTGTAAACACCATTATCATCAACGGGATTTTTGCTGCTGGCGGGGACACCCTTTTTGATGTTTACAGCCTGGCTGTCACGATGTGGGGACTTGCAATTCCACTGGCTCTGCTTGGCGCATTTGTCTTTCACTGGCCGGTTCTTCTGGTCTATTCCTGCACCTGCCTGGATGAGGTTGGAAAGATCCCCTGGGTGCTTCTCCATTTCAGAAAGTACAAGTGGGTCAGGAACCTGACAAGATGAACTGGTCTTCCCTAGCATGACAGAAGATACAGAAGATACAGAAGGAAAAGAAAGGGATCTGTCAGTCCAGGAATTTCCTGAATAAAACTCCTGGGAACTGAGTGCCAGATATGGGAATTGATCCCTGGAGCCAGAAGAGCTGCAGACAGGATGGACAAACATTTTTCATACATGTATAATCAGGTTATACATTCC
>CADBUA010000523.1 GCA_902797665.1 uncultured Lachnospiraceae bacterium
GAGACCTGGTTCGCCGGCATGCAGGGTGTCAACGAGACCCTGTGCTATCTGCTGCCGACCTGGGGCCTGCATTACACGCTGAAGCCCAACTGCGCTCCCGGAGCCTCCGGAGACCTTAGCGAAGAAGAGCTGAAGAAAGTTTCTGATGAGAACAATGGTACCTACGGCGACTGGCGCATGGTCGAAGGACCCACCGCCTACAGCTGGGGCGGCACCTGGATGGGCATCAATGCTGCGAAGGCTGCTGTTGCTGATGATGCCAAGAAGGCTGCCATGCATGACCTGATCTACTTCTTCTCCCTGAATGAGGACTGGCTGGTGCAGTACGCTGCCGACAGCGGTGACTTCGTCGGTTCTGCCAAGGCCGTGGAGACCATCCTTGCCAACGGCGGCACCCCCAACCCCTTCCTGGGCGGTCAGGATCACTACGCCATCTTCGCCTCCGCCGCGGCTCTGGCCAACGGCTCTCTGATGAGCGAGTATGACTCCGACATCAACGATCTGTGGGACAAGTTCGTGACCCAGCCCTACACCAAGGGTGAGAAGGATCTGGACACCTGCCTGCAGGACTTCAAAGATCAGGTGAAGGCCACCATCACCACCATCACTGTTGAATGATCCAGCAGTGACCGGTCTTTAGGAGATACCATTTGGGGCTGTCTCTTTGCCAACGAGGCAGGAGGCAGCCCCTTCCCTTGTGGGATCCCTGCCGCGCAAGGCATGAGGACCGGAAAGGGGTCGGTTTTCGTCCTTATCAGTCCTCATTCCCTGCGCTGCGCGGGAATGCACATCACTTAAAAAGGGGTGTATTTGTATGCAGGCAGCCTCCGGAAAGAAGCGCAGATCCGTAAGCTATAGCCACTGGGGCTATATCTTCATCGCGCCGTTCTTCATCGTGTTCCTCATCTTCCAGCTGTATCCCATCATCTTCACTTTCCGCACCTCTTTGACAGACGCGGTGGGCTGGCAGAAGATCCTGAACAATAATTTCATGCAGCCGACGCCGTTTGAAAACTTCCGTCAGCTGTTCGACCCGAACAGTCTGGTCAGCGGCATGTTCTGGGGCGCGTTGGGGAACACCGTCATCATCTGGTTCTTCAACTTCGTGCCTCAGCTGGGGCTCGCGCTGATCCTGGCCTCCTGGTTCACGGACAGCCGGATGCACCTTAAGGCGCAGGGCTTCTTCAAAGTGACCATCTTCATGCCCAACATCATCACGGCCGCTACCATCGGTATGCTGTTCATGTCCCTGTTCGCCTATCCTCTGGGACCTGTGAACACTTTCGTGCAGACCTTCGGCATCGGCAACATGCCCGTCGAGTATTTCCGCTCGGTAGCCTGGGCCCGCGGCCTTATTTCCTTCCTCCAGTGGTGGATGTGGTGCGGCAACACCATGATCATCATGATCGCCGGTATCAGCGGCATCAATCCCAGCCTGTTCGAGGCGGCTCTGGTGGACGGCTGCTCTTCCCGCCAGACCTTCTGGAAGATCACTCTCCCGCTGATCAAACCCATCCTGGTCTACAACCTGATCACTTCCCTGGTGGGCGGCCTGACCATGTTCGATATCCCCCATATGATGACCCAGGGCCAGCCGGACAACACCACCAATACCGTGGCCCGCTTCATCTATCTGCAGGGCTTCACCGGTTCCAACAACTTCAACATGGCCAGCGCGGCTTCCGTGGTCCTCTTCGGCATCATCATCATCGGCTCCCTGATCATCCGCTTCATCCTGAACGATCATGAGCCCAAGCCGAAGAAAGTAACCGGAAAGGGGGCGATCTGATGAAACCCGTCAGAAAGACTGTATTCGCGGTATTCCTCCTTATCGCCATCCTGGCCATGTTCCTGCCCATCGCGAGTTTCCATAACAATTCTGCAGCCGGTCTCTCGGCTGATATCGAGAAGCAGCAGGGCAAGGTCGACAGCGCTCAGACACAGCTGGACCGCTGGATCGCCGGCGGAAAAAAGAGCGAGGCCGATATCCAGAAGCAGAGAGACAAGGTCGCCAAAGAACAGGAAAAGCTGGACGCTCTTATCAAGCAGCAGGAAGAGGCCAGCCATGATACCTCCGGCGGCCTGAGCTACTCCCTGCTTCCCGGCAAGCTTCCCGCGGAGCTTGAGATCGATATGCAGGTGGTGAACCAGTACAAGCTCTACGACTGGAACTTCCCGGTTTACTACGGCTGCATCTGGGCGGCCCTGGCAGCGTTCATCATTGCTTTCGCGCTCGTGATAGCGGCCGGGAACAAGGATGCCAGTGTGCTTTTCACCGTTTCCTCGTTCTTCCATCTGGCGGGCATCCTGCTGGCCGGCTATGTCGTCCTGCGCCTGACCGCTTTCCCGATCAAGCTGCCCTACGGCAACGCGGAACTTCATGCGCTTGTCGTCGCCATGCTGATGGGCGGATCCATCATCTCCTTTATCGCTCACGTTCAGGGCGTGCACAATTCCAAGCGCTCTATGGTCTACGTGTTCTGCTCCTTCCTGAGCCTGATGGCCATCGTGCCTTTCTGGATCATGATGGTGAACGCCACCCGTTCCAGCCAGGCCATCCAGCAGGGTGTCAGCCTGATCCCCGGCACCTATCTGCGTTATAACTGGAACGTGCTGGCGTCCAAGAACTTCAATATCGCGGTCGGTTTCAAGAACAGCGCCATCATCGCCTTCGGATCCACGATCCTGAGCGTCTACTTCAGCGCCATGACCGCGTACGGCTTCAAGGTCTACCAGTTCAAAGGCAACAAGCTCCTTTACGCGGTCGTCATGGCCATCATCATGATCCCCGGTCAGGTCACCGGTACCGGTTTCTTCATGTTCATGTATCAGTTGGGCCTGGTGGACAACCGGCTGGCTCTGATCATTCCCTCCATCGCGGCGGCTTCCACCGTGTTCTTCTTCCGGCAGTACCTGGAGGCCAACTTCCAGATCTCCCTGGTGGAAGCGGCGCGCATCGACGGCTGCGGTGAGTTCAGGACCTTCAACACCATCGTGCTCCCCATCATGGTGCCTGCCATGGCCACTATGGGCATCATGGCCATGATCGGTTCCTGGAACAACTACCTGACTCCCCTGATGCTGTTCACAAAGCCCGGCCTGAAGACCCTGCCCATGATGGTGCAGGAGCTGCGCGGCGATATCTACCGCACGGAATATGGCTCCATCTATCTGGGCCTGACCATGACGGCTCTCCCCCTGATCATCGTGTACTTCGCCTTCAGCAAGTACATCATCGCGGGTGTGGCTCTTGGCGGCGTCAAAGAGTAACAGATCACTGATCGGCATGTGCTAAAGACGCGGATGCGTCCGATGGCGGACGCATCCGCGTCCTTGCAAAAGGAGGGGAAATGGACATCAGTTCTCTCGTTTCCAAAATGACTCTGGAAGAGAAAGCCGGGTTGTGTTCCGGCCTCGACTTCTGGCACACCAAAGCCGTGGAGCGGCTCAACATTCCTTCCGTCATGGTCAGTGACGGCCCTCACGGTTTGAGGAAGCAGGACCAGGAAGGCGACCATCTGGGAGTGAATGACAGCATAAAGGCGGTCTGTTTCCCCGCAGCGTGCGCTACCGCCGCTTCCTTTGACCGGGACCTGATCCGCCGTATGGGCGAACAGATCGGTGACAGCTGCCAGCACGAAAAGCTGAGCGTCATTCTGGGCCCGGCTGTCAATATCAAGAGGTCTCCCCTCTGCGGCCGCAATTTCGAGTATTACTCCGAAGATCCCTACCTGGCCGGCCAGATGGCGGCATCCTTCATCAAAGGGGTCCAAAGCAGGAACATCGGCACCAGCATCAAACATTTCGCGGCCAACAATCAGGAGCACCGCCGCATGAGCTCTTCCTCCGATGTGGATGAGCGCACCCTCCGGGAGATCTATTTCCCGGCTTTTGAGACCGCTGTCAAAGAGGCGGATCCGTGGACCGTCATGTGTTCCTATAACAGGATCAACGGGATATACGCTTCCGAAAATGAGTGGCTGCTCACGAAAGTCCTGCGCGATGAGTGGGGATTTGACGGGTTCGTCATGTCCGACTGGGGCGCTGTCAGCTCCAGGGTCCGCGGGCTTGCCGCCGGGCTCGAGCTGGAGATGCCTTCCTCCAACGGGATCAATGACAGGAAGATCGTGGAAGCGGTACAGAACGGTACTCTGGATGAGAAGATCCTGGACAGGGCCTGCGAACGGATCCTGAAGATCGTTTACCGGTACGCGGACAACGCCCGTCCGGACACGCCCTGGGATCTGGAAGCGCAGGACGCATTATCGGCCGATATCGAAGCCGAATGCGCCGTGCTGCTGAAAAACGAGGGCGGCATCCTTCCCCTGGATAAAGATACCTCCGTCGCTTTCATTGGGGAGTTCGCCAGAAAGCCCCGCTATCAGGGCGGCGGCAGCTCCCATATCAACAGTTTCAAAGTGACCGGTGCCCTGGAAGCCGCCAAGGGGATGGATGTCACCTTCGCGCAGGGGTACGAAGGCACCGAAACAAACGAAAGTCTGATCCGGGAAGCCGCTGAGACCGCCCGGAAAGCTTCCGCGGCCGTGGTTTTCGCGGGGCTTCCCGATTCCTTTGAATCGGAAGGCTATGACAGAAAGCACATGCGCCTGCCCGACAGCCACGTCAGGCTGATCGAAGCCGTTGCCGCCGCCAATCCCAACACCGTCGTGGTGCTCCATAACGGCTCTCCCGTGGAAATGCCGTGGGTGGACCGGGTCAAAGGGATCCTGGAAGTCTATCTCGGCGGCCAGGCTGTCGGAAGAGCGACGGTACGGCTGCTCTACGGTGACGTGAACCCCAGCGGCCATCTGGCGGAAAGCTTCCCGCTGAAACTC
>CADBUA010000524.1 GCA_902797665.1 uncultured Lachnospiraceae bacterium
TACACATTGAAGCAGTAAGAAGTACCCGTGAGGGCTTCAATTTCTCGATGCGTTGAGTATATTTAAACACATTTTGAGTGGCAGAGAAAGCATGAGAAGAAAAGCATCGTTTTTGGCCCTGCTTCTGGCAGGAAGTCTTCTGGCAAGCCCGCTCAGCGTATGGGCGGAGAGCGGAGATCTGAAAGATGGAAGCTACACCGGGGAGGCGGAAGGCTTTGGCGGCAAAGTTTCCGCTTCGCTGACAGTGGAGGATGGAGCGATCACAGAGGTGGAACTGGAAGGTGCGGACGAGACACCGACGGTGGGGGGAGCCGCGCTGGATACCCTCAAGGAGCAGATCCTGGAGGCGCAGTCTGCGGAGATTGATGGGGTCGGAGGCGCCACGTTTACTTCTGACGGTATCCGGGCGGCCGCGCAGAGTGCCATTTCCCAGGCGCTTGGCACGGATTCTGACGCTGAGACAGAGGCTGGTCAGGTTCCGGATGGCAGCTACATCGGCAAAGCGCCTTCCTTCGGCATCATGGGCGAGATGGAGCTTGAGATCAGCTTTGAGGGCGGGGCGATCAGCAGGATTGATACGCTGAATGCCGGTTCTGCGACCCAGGCGGATGAGGACGAATACAGCCCGATCTATGCCACGGTGGAGGAGAAGCTTTACCCGCGTATCATTGAGAGCCAGTCCCTGGCTGTGGATTCGATCACCGGGGCGACCGTTTCCAGCAATGCGGCCAAGCAGATCATCGCGAAGGTGATTGATGAGAACGGCGGAAACTCCGCTGACTGGTACAGGGAAATCGAAAAGAGCACGGAGGAAGTTACGCTCGAGGACTTTGACGTGATCATCGTTGGGCTTGGGACCTCCGGCGTCGCGGCCTATCTGTCCGCGGCTCTTGAAGGCGCGTCGGTGTTCGGGATGGACTCGGCGGCAAAGATCGGTGGAAACGGAACCAACACAGCGGGGCCTCTGGGGGTGAACCCTGCCCGGCAGGTGGAGCTGAATGGCGGAGAGCCTTTCGTGGACCCGGAGGAGCTGAAGGCGGCCTGGATGGAGTACACGGACAACGATGCCAAGGAAGAACTGGTCGATCTCTTTATCAGGGAGTCAGGAAACACGTTCGGATGGCTGGAGGACAACTATGATTTCCAGTTCCTGGATGCGATGTTCGCCTTCTATGATTCTCATGCCTGGCCGCTTTGGACCATGTACAGCGACAAGACCAACACGTCCAAAGACCTGGCTTATCAAAACTCCATGGAGAAGGCCAGGGCCATGAACGAGAAGAACGACTATATGACAGAGCTGACCGCCAGGGATCTCATCCTGGATGAGGACGGCAGCGTGATCGGGGTCGAGGCGGAGTACTATGACGGAACCCTCTATCATATCTATGGGGACTCCGTCATGCTCTGCGATGGCGGCTACATCGGAAATCCCGAGATGACCCAGAAGTATACGGGTGCTGTCTGGCATACCAAGGGAATGACCCAGTGCGACGGTTTCGGCATCTCGGAATGCCTGGAGCTCGGAGGAGCCCTCTACAATCCGGATGTGGCGGTGGAGGATCACATCGCTCAGCTTGATACCATTATCCGCTCTGATGACTACAGCAATGACGACAAGAGCCTTCTGACCTCCCTGGTTCTGGATCTGAACTATCAGCTCATTGACGGTGAGGGGAACAGCTTTGACGGCAACTATAACGGACTCGGGATCGCTTTCAACGCATGGGAGGCGGGCGAGAACTATTATGTGCTGATCAATGAGGAAGAGTACAAGCGCATCAAGGAGGATGGACTCATTGCCTTCAATGCGCCGATGTTCTTTAACCAGGGCGGCAGCTATGAGGAAGGCAGCCCAGTGGAAAATCTGGATGCCATCATGGAGATGGGTGAGAAATTCAATGATGTCATCATAGCCGACTCCCTTGAAGATCTCAGTGACAAGCTCGGATTTACCGTCAATCTCGAGGATGTCCACGGTCAGACGGAAGGGAAGATCTGGTGCATCAAGGGCGCTGCCTATGTATACTCCACCTGCGGTGGGATGGACGTCGACAGCAGTCTCAACCTCCTGAAGGAGGATGGGACAGCGGTGGAAAACGTGTACGTTCTGGGCAACAATTCTCTTGGCACCCTGAATGAGTCCAGCAAGGCCTATGTGACCTATGGCGGCTGCGCGCAGGGCTGGGCGCTGACCTCCGGAAGACTTGCCGGAGCTATTGCTGCCGCAAAGTACGCGGAATGATCTCGGGAAGGTCAGGCGTAGTACGCGAACAAATGATCTGACATCATGACAGCTGCCCCGGAGCTGGCGGGATGACCCTGCCTCCTCCGGGGAAAAGCGTACCGAGGCAGAAAAAA
>CADBUA010000525.1 GCA_902797665.1 uncultured Lachnospiraceae bacterium
TCTTCTTTTTCGTTTTGCTGATCTTCCACATGCGAAATCATTCCCTTGAGGAGGGAGAGGGCAAGATCATCTCCCGCTCCGGTCAGATCCAGGCGCGGTCCGCCGTAGCTGAGGGTCCATTCCGCGGCCTCCTGCGTTTCGGAGTATTCGCAGACCGCATGAAGAACCGGCTTCTCCAGCATGGGCATCAGCATCTGTACAGCCTCCTCGAAAGCAAGCTGGATGTGGGAGGCCATTCTGGGCGTGATCTGGTTCCTGTTGCAGTACTCTCTGATCTGCCCCATCATCTCCAGGAAGTCGTAATCCCGGCTCTGAATGTTCAGTTCCAGGACCTTCAGCCGCCGCACGAAGCGGCGGGTGTTTTCGCGCTCCGGATGATCGAAGATCTTCTCAGGGCTCCCTTCCTCATAGATGCCGCCCTCGTCCATATAAAAGACACGGCTGCTGATCGCCCGGGCAAAATTCATCTCATGGGTCACGATCATCATCGTCTTACCGGTCTTGGCCAGATCCCGGATGACCGCCTGTACCTCTCCCACCATCGTGGGATCCAGCGCGCTGGTCGGCTCATCCAGAAGGATGACGTCCGGGTCCATGGCCAGGGCCCTGGCGATGGCGATCCGCTGTTTCTGCCCGCCGGAGAGCTCCTCCGGGTAGCTCAGCGCCTTCTCCGCCAGGCCTACCGTGCGCAGGAGCCGCATCCCCTCGTCATAAGCTTCCTGCCTGCTTTTGCCCAACAGGTCCATGGGCGAGAGCATGATGTTTTCAATCACAGTCAGATGGCCGAACAGATTGAAGCTCTGGAAAACCATCCCCATCTTCCGCCGAACCTTGCTGATATCGCATTTTCTGGCAGTGATTTCCACGCCATTCACCCAGACCCTGCCGCCTGTGGGTTTCTCCAGCTGGTTGATGCAGCGGAGGAGCGTACTCTTTCCCGTGCCCGAGGGTCCAATCACGCTGATCACGTCCCCGTCATTGATCTCTACACTGACATCCTTCAGGGGTGTCACATTGGGATACTCTTTTCTCAGATGCTCGATCTTAATCATGAACGTTTACCCCCTTCAGAATCTGCTCTCTGCTGCGCTTTCTGGGATTGATGGCCTTGCGGACAAAGCTGAGCGCCAGGCTGAAGATCCCTTCCAGCAGGAAATAGATGATGGTGATGGCAATCAGCGGGAAGAAAGCCTCGTAGGTGCGGCTTCGCACAATATCTCCCATCTTGGTCAGGTCATGCACCGCGATATATCCCACAATGGAGGTAGCCTTCAGAAGTCCCGTGACCTCGCCCTGGTAAGCAGGGAGGACGATGGGAATGGCCTGGGGCAGAATGATCCGGAAGAAGGTGTGCCGGTTGGTGTGGCCCAGGGCGTAGGCGGCCTCATACTGGCCCCGGTCAATGGTGCTCACCCCCATCCGGAGCATACTGCATACCGACGACCCGAAGGTCAGTGTAAAGCCGATCACCGCCACCGCAATGCCGCTGATAGAGACGTTCCCGAAGATGACATAGTAAAGGATCATGAGCAGCACCACCATGGGCATTCCCTGCACCAGATAGGTGCTGAAGCGGATGATGCCGTTGGCGACGGGATTTCCGTTGCGGCAGGTCATGAAGACCAGAAAGCCCAGAATGGTTCCGAAGAGGATCGACAGAACGGTGATCTGCAGGGTATTGTCGATGCCCTCCAAAAACAGCTTCCAGCGGTTCTCCCGGATGAAGGTCTTGTTGAAACTGGACGCGATCCTGCTCAGGAAAGGGTTTCTCCCGCCCGAGAGTTCTGTCCCATCCGCCTTCAGAACCGCCAGCACCGTGCCGCCACTGTATATCGATTCAGAGAAATACATGCTCTCCTCCCGTTCCGGGGTGATCGAGATGCCGGATGCCACGAAGTCAGATTTCCCGGTCTGGACTGAGGCGAGAAGCCCATCCATGTTGATCGGCAGGACCTTCAGGCCATAGCCGCATGCCTCGCAGAAGAGGGCGGCAAGTTCCATCTCGTATCCTACATACTTCTGATTGCGAATATACTCAAAGGGCATATAATCGGGGTTTGTCGCCATGATCAAGCTGCCATTCACCGACGGCAAAGCGTTAATGTCCGGCATCGTCTTGATCTCCTCATCGCTCTCAAACCACTTCTCTTCCAAAGCTTCCAGGCTTCCATCCGCCTTCATGCCTCTGAGAAAGCCATTGAATTCGTCACAGAGCCCCTTCCCCTTCTCTGTCTTGGGAAAGCAAAAGGCGAAGTCAAAACTCTCAAGGTATTCCGGAATGTAGCTGAGGTCCTCCCGCTGGGACATGAGGTATCGAATGACCGGCTCATCGGAGACAAAGGCGTCAATCTTTCCGGCGGAAAGGGCCGCCAGAAGGTCCGTTTGCGAGCTGAAATAGCCAATCTTCGCGTTCGGCAGAATGTTCGCCACCATCTTGTCAAAAATCGAGCCTGCGGAAACGCCAATCCGCTTACCGTCCATCTGGGAGAGGGAGCTGTAGCTGCCATCGTAGTCCGCTTCCGGGCTTTCATCCGCCAGGAACGTCAGCACGATCCCTCCGTAGCTGGTGGGGTCGGAAAAGAGCACCTGCTCCTCCCGCTCCGGCGTTACGTTCATGTCGGTCGTGAAATCATATTTCCCGGACTGGAGCGCTGGAATTCGAGCGGAAAAGTCCACGTCCCCAAGCTCAAGGGCATACCCCCTGTCACGGCAGAAGCGGACAACGAGGTCAATGTCATAGCCGACATTTTTCCCGTCCTTGATATAAGAGAAGGGCATGTCCGTGGAGGTGGTAACAACCCAGATGGTGCCATTTTCCCCCGTCAGATCGGACATATCCACGACCTTTCTCTCCTCATCGTTCCCAAACCAGATCTCGTCCAGTTCCTGGATCGTGCCGTCCTCGTTCTTTCTGGCCAGGAAGTCATTGAGTTCCGCGCAGAGCTTCGCGCTTTTCCTGTCA
>CADBUA010000526.1 GCA_902797665.1 uncultured Lachnospiraceae bacterium
ATCCTGATATTCCAGCTTTTATATTCTGTTTCTTCTGTCTGATCCCTTTGCGTAAATCCGTCCAATCAGCCCACACGGAAGATTCTCCGATCCCGGATCTCTACCTTCCCCTCCTTCATCAGATGACCGACCGCACGCTTGAAGGCATTCTTGCTCAATCCCATCTCCCGCTTGATGACCTCCGGGGAGACCTTATCATCAAAGGGCAGAACCCCATCATACTCGTCAATCACCCGAAGCACGGTTTCCGCGTCCTCATCCATCTGCAGGTAGGCTTTCTTTCGGACGCTCACGTTCAGCTTCCCGTCCTCCCGAACCTTTGTAACACGTGCCTCAACGATGTCCCCGATTCGGAAGGAGCCTGCATCCTCCATCTTCGGAATCAGAGCGGAATACTTATCGTCCACCGCCAGGAAGACGCCATAGTTCCCGGAGGTCTCATAAATCCTTCCGCTGACCGTGTCGTCCACCTGATAGGGGGATTCACTGCTGAGATAGGGATAGACGTTCATCGTTGCGCAGAGCCGCCCGCTTTTGTCCAGGTAGGGAGCGCAAAGTACTTCTTCCTTTGCTTTGACCTTGCGGGTCTGCTCATGATAGGGGAGAAGCAGATCCTTCTCCAGGCCCCAGTCGAGCCAGGCCCCTGTCTTTCCTACCTCCTTGACCTTCAAAAGCCCCACCTCATGGAGGGTGAGCTTCGGCATCCGGGTTGTCGCGATAGGACGGTCAGAGGAGTCCAGGTAGAGGAAGACATCAATCTCCTGCCCCTTCCCGAAATGCTCCGGAACCTCCTTGGCCGGAAGCAGAACAGTCTCCGACCCGTCTGTCAGATACGCCCCGAATTTCTTCAGATGATCCGCCTTCAGCGTCTGGCGCTCCCCGATTTTCAGCATATATTCCCCCCGGGTTTTCCCCATCTGTACCGGAAAACACCTCTCTATACCGAAAAGCATTCGGATAGGCCAAATGCCCAGCGGCATATGCCCGCTCGCGCATTTCAGCGCAGATCCTCTCGCTCGCGGCTATAGCAGGTGCTTCAACGGTGTCTCTCTCTTATCCTCAAACGCTCCATCTGTTTACAGATTCAGTGTATCCGCCGGGACTATAAGATGCAAGGGAAAACTTTCCACGCGTGTTTCTGGCGATGACGCTCCTGAAAGATCTCTATAGACGCCTGAATCGCTGGCCCTGAAGAAAAGCGAAACAGAAAACCCAGGCTCCCCGGAAATGGCAGCTGTCCGCTCGCAGGCGCCTGTAGGCATTCGGCCGGGCTGAGGCTCCTACGTCCGCATTCAATCTGCTCCCGACCTTTACCTTTGCTTTTGCGTTTGAAATGTACGACCTGGCTCGCGGCCATATGAGAACCCCCGGAGAGATCATGAGAGGCCGATCTCTCTCTCCACAAGGCTGGGTACATCATTTCCCACAAAGTCCAGGAGAGAAGCCTTTACATTTTCCGGCAGCCTTTTCGCCCGGCCGGGGAAACGAACAAGATCCGCCATCCAGTCATACTCCCTCTGAATGTCCCGCTTTTTCCCACGGACATTCACCTGGTAGTACTCAGAAGCCGTAATAAAATCCTCCGTATCCGCCAGCTTTTTGAGATAGGACTCCCGGAAGGTCTCCGAAAAGCGCTCTCTGTCATAGTTCCTGATCTGGCGGAGGTCTCCGGGTTCGCGGGTCATGTTCAGGACCTCCCCCTCCTCCGCTCCTCTCAGAATCTCCTCTTCCGCGAGATTTCTGAGCTCCACCATGATGGTGATCAGCGGGGGCATCAGCTCATTCAGCCAGCGTGTCCTTTCCTTCCCCTCGTGGGGGTAGAAAGCCTTCTGGCAGAGCTCATGAAAACGCTCCAGATTCTCTGAAACCGCTTCCCCGCCAAGCTCACGAAAGTGTCCCCACTCGAACTTCATGCCTGCCTCCTTCATCCTGATGTTTCAATAATAGCGTTCCGCCCGTAAATATGCCATGCCCTCCCCCTGAATTCCCTCCTTGCTTTTTGCTCATTTATGTGACAAAATCAAATAGTAGATACCTCCAAATAATCTGACGTCAACCGTAAGGTAAACCCAGATTTGCACTCCGGTTCGACCCGTATTGGCAATACAGGTCCTTCCAAGATCTTATGTGAGCAGTAAAACACAAAGAAGGGAGCATTCATGAGTCCCAGGAAAAAGGATGAACACAATCATTCAAATAAGAAGAGGCAGAGTAAGAATCTTCCCTGCCCTTCTTTTGATATCTTTCTGGCTGAATTTCCAAAGCGCCTGAGAAAGCTCCGCAGCGAGCGTGGATTGACCCAGGAACAGCTGGGAGAGCTATTGGGACTCAAAGAGGGATCTTTCGGCAATTATGAGCGCGGCAAATCAGCTCCTCCGCTCAAATGCCTTTTCCTGATGACAGAAATCTTCCACGTCGATCTGGATTACCTCCTTTATGGCAAAGACTCTATCCGTCTGGAGAGAGAAAACGCCATGGATTCCATGAAAGAGAGTACAGAACGAATCAGGAAGTTTATGGAAAAGCTCCATAACATTCTCCGCGAAAACGCATCCCTGATCGATGAGGCGGCAGATGGAGCTGTGCCTCCTGACAAAGCGCAGGAATAGGATCCTTTTATGCTCGCAGCCCGGGA
>CADBUA010000527.1 GCA_902797665.1 uncultured Lachnospiraceae bacterium
CAGGGCGCACATGCAACGCGGGCGCAGGAGCCTTTGCCCGGCCGAATGCCTGCAGGCGCCTGTGACTGGACAGGGAAGAGTGAAAACATATTCAGGATATTTTCTTTTGGAAAACAAATAAAAGCGGCGCTCAGCGCCGCTTTTATTTGCCATGAATCCATCTTCATCCGATGGATTTAAAGAATCATTTCTTTGAAAAGCACATACCCTTCCAGGGCTGTTTGAACTGAGAGAAGTCTGTATATCCACGGGGATACGCCCTTTCTGGATCCTCAGAGCCTGATGTGAGGAAGCACAAAGTGCGAGATCAGGCCCAGGAACAGGAGGTGGGCGGGGTAAAAGAAGTAGAAGGCGTACTTGAGGGAAAGCCCGCGCTTTCCATTGTAGAGATAGATGGGAATGAAGGAGAGCGGGGCAACATTCTCCCAGGAAATCGCCATAGCGCCCACGATGCAGGAGTAAAGCGGGTATTCATGGAAAAAGTAAAGGACAACGATCAGAAAGACACCCTTCCAGTTGTAGTCCGTCATGAGCCCCTCAGCAAAGAACATGCCCGCGGCGGCAGCCATGAACTGAAGGATCGGCATGCGCTGGGCAAGGTCCATGCTGTAAATCGTGATCAGGCCGATCAGAAGCGTGAAGAACACGTTTTGCTTCTCCGGGTAAAAGTAATTCGGTTTCAGGGCAAAATCAAAGAAAAACTCTGAAAACAGCGCGAACAGAAAAAGACGCAAGGCATATTTTCGGACGCTGCGGGTATGGAAGAAGCCCTCGACCAGGAGAAAGCAGAAGATGGGGAAGGCAAGACGGCCAATGCCTCGGAAGATACGGTAGGCGCTGCTGATCTGCTGGTAAAGCTCGATTCTTCCCTGCTGAAAGGCCAGAGACCCCAGATCCTTCAGGATGGTGGCAGCGCTGTGGTCGATGAGCATTGTAACGCAGGCCAGAATCTTCAGTGTGCTGCCGGAAAGACCAAAGTCCCTTCCGACCAGGCCGTAGAGGGGCTGAAAAGGCGCCTCTCTGCGGGGACGCATAAACGCTGTATCGGGAGACTTTTCCAAACGCTCCTGAGCTGCTTCGTGTTCCATGTAAATGGCCTTTCTGCTTTTGAATGTCCTGATTTTTCGCCGGGGATCGGGGGATATTGTAGCATCGAGAACTGGGTGGGTCAAAGAACGTAGGTTTCCAGGGGCAGGTGCCTTAAGGCTTTCGGCCGGGCTGAGGCTCCGGACCTTCCTGCCTGATGCTTCTTACCGGAGGAGCTCCGGCAGGGGCAGGGACGTGGATGCCGGGCTCGGTTCCGGGTTTGGACCAGGAGACAGAAAGAGGATGATGGATGAGACAAAAGACCTGAAAGACCAGGAAAAGTGCATGGAAACAAGGGGGAAATCACGATATAATGAGAAAGCCATTGCGCACCGGGACTGACTGACAGCACAGACAGCAGGGGCTCCATGTTTTTTCTGGCGAAGGTTTCGTGCGGATCGCACAGCAAAGGGAACGTTGGGCCTGAACACCGGAGCATGGCGGCAGTGATCCAGGACATTTTACATGCGTTGAGGAAAATCAATATGGCGATTGAGATAAATGAGAGCTTGAACCTGTTCACGCTGAATACCAGGTGGACAAGCTACCAGATGCGGGCTGACAAGTACGGCTATCTGCTGCATTTGTACTACGGCAGGAAGACGGAAGGGATAATGGACTTCCTTCTGACCTATCAGGACCGCGGGTTTTCCGGGAATCCATACGAGGCGGAGGGCGACCGCGCCTACTCCATGGACTTCCTTCCCCAGGAGTTTCCCTACCTCGGCAATGGAGACTACAGGCGGGTTCTTCTGAAGGTTGCCGATGAGAATGGCACCATTGACTGCGACCTCCGCTACCAGGGGTATCAGCTCCTCGACGGTAAGTACAGCATTCCGGGCCTTCCGGCTGTCTATGTGGACGAGAGCAACCAGGATACCGGAAAAGGTGCCCAGACCCTGATCATCACCCTCCTGGACGAGGTTCTCCACCTGAAGGTGGATCTCTACTACGGCGTACTCCCGGAGATCGACGTGATTACGCGCTCGGTGCGGATCGAAAACATGGGCACGGTTCCCTTCACCCTGGAGAAGGCGCAGAGCGCCTGCCTGGATTTTGTGACCGGTGACTTTGACGCCATCACCTTCTACGGCCGGCACGCGATGGAGCGCAACATGCAGCGCAGCCACATCGGGCACGGCACCTTCACCATCGGCAGCACCCGGGGCACCTCCAGTCATCAGTACAACCCGTCCATGTTTCTGGTGGACCACATGGCCACTGAGGACTACGGTTACTGCTACGGGATGAGCTTTGTCTACTCCGGCGGCTTCAAGGGAGAGATCGAGAAGGATCAGTACAACAATGTCCGTATGCAGCTGGGCCTGCACGACGAGCTGCTGGCCTA
Source organism: uncultured Lachnospiraceae bacterium (assembly GCA_902797665.1). Classification (GTDB taxonomy): domain Bacteria; phylum Bacillota; class Clostridia; order Lachnospirales; family Lachnospiraceae; genus Porcincola. Next base: position 2,435 of record CADBUA010000527.1, read on the forward strand.
CCCGCTGAATCCGGGGGAAGTCTTCTGGGCTCCGGAGGTGGTGATGAGCATGAGCGGCAAGGGCATGGCCCGGCTCTCTCAGAACTTCCACCGCTGCAGCCGCAGGCATCTGTCCCGCGGCAAGTACCGCGACATCGCCAGGCCGGTTCTGATCAACAGCTGGGAAGCCTGCTACTTCAGCTTCACGGGGGAGAAGCTCCTGGAGCTGGCCCGGGGAGCGAGGGATCTGGGGGTCGAGATGCTGGTCATGGATGACGGCTGGTTCGGAACCCGGGACGATGACAAGCGCGGGCTGGGTGACTGGTTTGTCAATGAGAAGAAGCTGGGGCAGAGCCTGGGAGAGCTGGTCTCAAAGATCAACGGCCTGGGGCTCAAGTTCGGCATCTGGGTGGAGCCTGAGATGGTCAATGAGGACTCGGACCTCTACCGGAAGCATCCCGACTGGGCCATGACCATCCCCGGCCGGCATCCGGTTCTGGGCCGCAATCAGCTGATCCTCGATTTCTCCCGCAGGGAAGTGGTCGACGCGATCTATGACAGCATCCGGAAGGTGCTGGACTCTGCCAACATCGAGTACCTGAAATGGGACTTCAACCGCTCCATCTTCAACGTGTATTCTCATACGAGTATCTCCCAGGGGCAGGTCCTCTACAATTACGTACTGGGGCTCTATGACTTTCTGGAGCGTCTGAACCGGGACTACCCGGATCTTCTGATCGAGGGCTGCTCCGGCGGCGGCGGACGCTTTGATCTGGGTATGCTTTACTACACGCCGCAGATCTGGTGCAGCGACAACTCGGATGCCATTGACCGCACCGCGATCCAGTACGGGACCTCTTTTGTCTATCCGGTGTCTTCCATGGGGGCCCACGTGTCCGCCTCTCCCAATGAGCAGACCGGCAGGCACAGTTCCCTCCGCACCCGCGGCATTGTAGCCATGGGCGGAACATTTGGCTATGAGCTGGATCCGGCGAAGCTTACAGAGGCGGAGAAGGAGGAGATCCGGGAGCAGATCGTGACCTACCATAAATATCAGGACCTGATCAATCATGGCCTCTACTATCGCCTGAGCAATCCCCTGACCGATCAGATCGCGGCCTGGGAGATGTTCGCCGAGGACGGGTCCGAGGCGCTGATCTCGGTTGTGATGCTGGAGGTTCACGGAAATATGACAGTGAACTATGTCAGACTCCGCGGTCTCACCAAGAACCTGTTTTACCGCGATGAGGCTTCCGGCAAGGTGTACCCGGCAAACGCCCTGATGCAGATCGGCTTCCCGCTGCCGGTGGAGATGGGGGAATACCAGTCTTACCAGTATCATCTGGTGCGTGTGGACTGAGAGAAGGGAGATCCGTTGAGAAGCTTACAGATCAGAAGAGCGGAGAGCCGGGATATCGATGATATCCTGCGCCTTTTGCTGGAAGTGGACATGGTGCACCACAGGGCACGCCCGGATCTCTTTAAGGGACCGGCAACCAAGTACTCCCGGGAGGAGCTGGAGGAGCTTCTGACAGATCCGGAGAGACCTGTCTTTGCCGGCCTGGACGAGAATGGCGGATTCCTCGGCTACATCTTCCTGCAGCTGGAGCGGATCGAAGAGTCTCCGCTCCGGACAGGGATCAGGACGCTCTACATCGATGATCTCTGCGTGGAGGAAGCTGCCCGGGGACAGAAGGTGGGGGAGCGGCTGTTTCAGCATGCCCTGGCCTATGCCCGCAGCATGGGCTGCTACAACGTGACGCTCCATGTGTGGAACGGCAACGATGGGGCGCAGAAGTTCTATGAACGCATGGGCATGAAGAATCAGTACAGCTGCCTGGAGACCATTTTGTAGATGGCTGGCTGCGTGCGCTGTCTGAGACTGGAGCGGGAGGGGACCGTTCCGGAAAACACAAAGTTTTCAGAATATTCTCGGCTGAAACGGGATTTTTCGTGATACAATTTCCTGAAGGAGAGCTGAGGGAAGAGGGAAACAGACAGGAGAAGGAGGAGCTTATGGCAGACCTGAATCGCGTGATCAATAAGGCGGGAAACGGAATTGTGGACTCGGTGAGCCTTTTTGGGAAGACCTTGGCGGGGCGCACGTCCTATGGCTTAAAAACCGTGAACCTGAAGACGAAGATCGCGTCGGCGCGCAAGGCTGAGAGCAGCGCCTACGAGGAACTTGGCCGGCGCTTTGCGGAGCTTCATGGGGACGAGGAAATCGAGTTCGGCCTGAAGGAGTACTTTGACAAGGCCCGGGAGGCGGAGGAACTGGTAGCTGAGCTTGAAAAACAGGCCGCTGATAATAAGACGGCGATGCTCGAGAACGAGGAGCGGATGCGCGTTGAGCGGCGCGAAAAGGCCGAGGCGGATGAGTTCTTCCACAAGGACGACTTCTTCCAGAAGGAAGATTTTGAAGACTTTTCATTCTTCGAGAGCCCTGATGTGAGCGAAAGCGAAGAGGCGGACTCCTTTGAGACAGGGGATGCGGAGCCTGAAGAGGCGCATGCTGTGGAAGATGCGGAGAATACGGAAGATACGGAAGTTATAGAAGACACAGAAGTTATAGAAGTTATAGAAGCTGCCGAAAATGCCTTCATCCCGGAAGAAGACGAGGAAGAGGATGAGGATGAGGAACCTGGGGAAGATGGGGAGGATGAAGAAGACTGAGGGGCCCTGGACTCCTGAAGGACAGTCCCCGGCCTTTGCTTTCTGAGA